>CBFGPN010000064.1:0-18688 GCA_965650675.1 uncultured Cellvibrio sp. | reverse complement strand
GATGAAGCGCGTTGTAATGCATTATGCGGACTTGACAGTGTTGAGGAATCAGTCGATTACGTTGATGATTTTGTTGACGACGAAATTGAAAAGAAGTCCAATAACATTAACCCCTTTGAAACTGCACAACTGATTATCTGTTCACTGGATTTTTTAACCAAAAATAATTTCCGTTATCAACAAGCGCTTGAAACGAATTGGGATTTATTGCTGGTTGATGAAGCGCATCATCTCACCTGGACAACTGACAAACAGGGTGAGGCAAAAGCCAGTAAAGCTTATAGCTGCGTTGAAGGTTTGGCAAAAAAATCCAAAGGATTATTATTGCTTACAGCAACCCCTGAGCAACTGGGAATCGAAAGTCATTTCGCCCGTTTACGATTACTGGATCCTGATCGTTATTTTGATTTGGATAAACTGATTGAAGAGCAAGCTTCCTATCAACCATTAAATGAATTGGTACAACAACTGTTGGAAATGAAATCAACCGGAAATGAATTTTCAACCGTTATAAGCCATCAGTTACTTGAATATTTACCACAATCCAGCTTGAACGAACTAAATCAGTTAGCTGAAGAATCTTTTGAAAATGCAATCGATACCGCCATTGAATATTTGTTGGACAGGCATGGTACCGGTCGGGTGTTGTTTAGAAATACGCGCAGTTCTGTCAGTGGTTTCCCATCAAGAAAACTACATCAACACCCATTAACTTTGGTTGTTGATGAATTAGCAGCTATTCAACAGTCAGCTCTTGATGAACAAATTCAGGCAGAAAAATTTTGGCAGAAAAATACTGATAGGGATTGGTGGCTGCAAGATCCGCGTGTGGAATGGCTCAGTGAATGGTTACGCCAGAACAAACGTAAAAAAATTCTGGTGATTTGTGCAAATGCAGATACAGCACAATCATTGGAAGACTATTTGCGTTTGCGTAAAGGTTTTGCTACGGCAGTATTTCATGAAGGACTCAACTTGATTGAGCGCGACAGAGCTGCAGCTTATTTTGCTGATTTGGAAGCAGGTGCACAGTTATTGGTTTGTTCGGAAATTGGCAGCGAAGGGCGCAACTTCCAATTTGCCCATCATTTGGTTTTATTTGATTTACCGCTTAATCCGGATTTACTTGAACAACGGATTGGTCGTCTGGATCGTATCGGGCAAAAAGAAATCGTCAATATTCATGTTCCATTTTATGCTGACACTGCACAGGAAAAATTGTTGTCCTGGTATCATCAGGGATTAAATGCTATGGAAAAAACTTGCGCAATTGGTCAAACAGTATATGCACAATTTGCTGAAGAACTGTTATTGAATTTGGTTAATACAGATCAGCATCAATTTCAGTTATTGTTAACAAAAACAACCCGGTTTGCACAGGAGCTGGTCGAAAGATTACAAGCTGGCAGAGATAAACTATTGGAACTCAATTCCTGTAAACCACTGATTGCTAAAAAACTGGTTGATGCTTTGTCAGAAAATGACAATGACTCGCGTCTGGCAAATTATATGGAGCTGGTATTTGACAGCTTTGGTATTGATTCTGAAAGACACAGCGATAAAAGCCTGGTCATACATCCGGGCGATCATTTATTAGTAGAACAATTTCCGGGATTGCCTGAATCAGGTTTAACTATCACCTATGAACGCGAGCAAGCTTTATCTCGCGAGGACATGCAATTTATTACCTGGGAGCATCCATTGGTGCGCGGAGCGCAGGATCTGGTGTTACAAAGTGAATTTGGTAATACTGCTTTTTGTACATTGAAGCTACCTCCATTAAAAGCTGGAGGTTTGTTACTGGAAGCGGTTTTTGTTTTGCATTGTGCCGCACCTGCAGGATTACAGTTATTTCGTTTTATGCCGGAATCGGTATTGCGCGTATTGATTGATGAAAAAGGTAAAGATTTTTCAAGTTTAATGGCGGTTAACCAATTAAATAAATTGTTACAAAAGGTTCCCAGAAATAATGCTCAGGATCTGGTGCGTCACGCTCGGCCACAATTAATTAATTTATTGCAACAAGCGGAAAATATGACGCAATCGAAACAGGATAGTTTAATTCAGGCTGCAATAACTGCAGTAACAACAGAAATTAATAATGAAATATCCCGTCTGCAGGATTTGCGTCAGGTGAACCCTAATGTACGGCAGGAAGAAATTGATTATCTGCAACAACGTTTGGTTGAAAGCACACATTTTTTAAGCCTGGCAAGCATACGTCTGGATTCTTTGCGAGTGATCATGACAATCTAACCCTGACAATCATCATGCAGGAAACGCAGGGGATATAAAGTTAACAAAAGAGAACATAAAACCATGTATATATTTTCAGCCAATGCCCGCGCCAAAAAATCGTTTGATGATGTCAAGGAAGGGCAGATGGTGCCTTTTATTGTGTATATTAATTTTGTTGATCTTTATGGTGCCGAGCAATTATGTAAACTCTATTTAATGCGCGCCGGTTTTATGGATGTTGATATTGAAAAGAGAAAACTGGTACCCAGTCACTTAACGACAGATGCAAGGGTAATCGCTGCAGACAAAACCATGGCGGCTGCAATTAAAGATGGCTATGTAATCCAGATGTTTGATGAGTAAGCTGTAACACAGACTTGGAACCTTTTGTTTTGATAAGAGTCCTACTGCTGTATCAGAATACAGGGCAGCGACTGTGTCAGTATGGAATAAAGAATCAGATTTTTACTTGACAGTTGATTACGATTTACCGGAATACGATCCTGCTTTTGTCAGCAAATCCAAAACCTTATTGGTAAGCGCCATCATTATTTCTTTATTGGTGCACTGGTTTTTTTTACTTTTCAAGCCGCAGCATAGCTCATCAGTCCCAGCCATCTCCCCAGGCAAATCTGTTGAGGTTGTGTTGACTCAAATTCAGTCCGTTCAGGAAAAAATTGAAACAAAAGATATTGTTAAAAACCAACCGGTTGTTGAATCCAAAATAGCTAAAGCTCCCAAGACTGACAGAGTCATTACCACCAGCAATGTCACTCATGCAAAAGAACAGTCAGTGCATAAACCTATTGAATGGTTATCAGCAGAAGATTACAAACACATATCTGAAGCGGATGACAAAAGATTTGACGCTCAGGATTCTTTGGCATTTAATCCGGGATTAAAACGGCATCGAAATGAAACTCGCCACCCATCACAGATTGCCGTGGATGGAAAGTCCATAGCAATCAAACGTGATATTCATGGCAATCAATTTTATAAGGCAAATGGCAACTGTTTTATGTCGTTGCCACAAAGTGTTACAGCAAATAAACGGGAAGGCAAAAACTGGTACAGTGTTGCCTGTGGTGAACAATCAGGCGGTGAAAAAATGATGGATAATGTTAACCGGGAAATGAGGGATCGATTTAAAAATCCATAACGCTATTCGCTAATTATTTTTTCTATCAATTCCAGTTTGGTTTCATCCGCACTGACAAACCAGAATCTGTCATGCCAATCTCCCAGTACTATACGCTCACACGGTTTTTCATTAATGATTAATTGGTGGCGGGCAGGGCGATGGGTATGACCATGGATCATGCGTTGCACTTGAAATTGTTGGAAAACTTTTTCAACTTCACTGGTGGTAACATCAAGGATATCATCGGCTTTCAGGCTGTTCATATCTTTACTTTTGTTGCGCAATTCAGATGCTACGGCCCGGCGGGTGTCAATTGATTGGGAAAGAAATTGTTCTTGCCATACCGGATTTCTAACCAGGCCACGAAATTGCATATAGTCTGTATCAGCAGTGCACAAACTATCACCATGCAACAACAGAGTGTTAACGCCATAAAGATTTATACAGACTTCATTATTGTCCAGCAGAGTTGCATTTATTTTTTCAGTAAAACTTTTACCGATCAGAAAATCCCGATTGCCATGCATTAAAAAGATCTGGGTTCCGCTTTTGGATAAGGCTTTTAGTTGATCAATAACATTTTTCACTAAAGGTTGATCGTCGTCATCACCAATCCATGCATCAAAAAAATCGCCCAATATATATAAAGCTTCAGCTTCTTTCGCTGATTCCAGAAATTGAAAAAACGCCCGCGTAACAAGCGGGCGTGATTCATGTAGATGCAAATCAGAAATAAACAGCGTTTTTTTCATGGGTATCAAGCAACAGTCACTGTTTGAATGATCACAGCTTCTTTGGGAACATCCTGATGAAACCCTTTGTTACCGGTTTTCACGCCTTTGATTTTATTGACTACATCCATACCGGATGTCACTTTACCAAAAACACAATACCCCCAACCCATAGCATTTTTACCGCTGTGATTTAAAAAGGAATTGTCTTTTACATTAATAAAAAATTGTGCGGTTGCGCTGTGTGGGTCGTTGGTACGTGCCATGGCTACAGTACCGGTTAAATTTTGCAGGCCATTATCAGCCTCGTTCTGAATTTGTTCGCGGGTTTCTTTTTGTTCAAAATCTTCTGTGAAGCCGCCACCCTGAATCATAAAACCATCAATAACACGGTGAAAAATAGTACCGTTATAAAATCCTTCTTCAGCATATTGCTTGAAATTGGCAGCAGTTTTTGGCGCTTTTTCAAAATCCAGTTCCAGAACTATGTCGCCGTAATTTGTGTGTAATGTAATCATGGGAACCCCTTCTTCAAAAAAGCGGCTATGATACGCGTTTGTCCCCCTTGGAATCAAAATTCTTGTTATGAATAGCGGAAAATTTATCACTCTTGAAGGTACAGAAGGTGTTGGAAAAAGCACCAATCTGGCATTTGTACGCAATTGGCTGCAAACCCGTAATATTGAAGTGATAGTGACTCGGGAACCCGGCGGAACACCACTTGCAGAAGAAATTCGTGAATTATTGCTCGCCAAACGGGATGAGCCCGTTGATCAAGCCGCCGAATTACTTTTGGTATTTGCTGCCCGGGCACAACACATTGCACAAATTATTAAACCTGCATTGGCACGCGGTGCCTGGGTGTTAAGTGATCGATTTACCGATGCCACATTTGCTTATCAAGGTGGTGGGCGAGGATTGGACAAAAACATCATCCAACAACTTGAAGTGATGGTTCAGGGTGACTTACGACCAGATTTAACTCTGATTCTGGATATAGATGTAAAACTGGGTTTAAGTCGCGCCAGCCAACGCGGTGAATTGGATAGATTCGAAAGTGAAACTCTGGATTTTTTTGAGCGGGTTCGGACAGCTTATCGCGAACGTGCTATGGCAAGTCCTGTGCATTATGCAATTGTGGATGCGGGACAAAGTTTGGAAAAAGTACAAAAGGATATAGATCAGGTTTTACAAAAATTAATTTAAAAGAGACCTTTGCACTATCCATTTTTTGTTTAGCTTCACTTCGTCATCCCTGCGAAGGCAGGGATCCACTCAAAAAAGCGCTGGATTCTCGCCTGCGCGAGAATGACGAATAAGAAATAAAAAATTAAAACTCCGCTGCACAATGCAGTGAAATATCTTCACCTGTAATCGGATGCGGGAAAAATAAATCCTGGGCATGTAATAACAAACGTGGTGCTTTTTGTTTGATCTCCGGTGTTGCGTATAAACCATCACCCAAAATAATGTGGCCGAGCGATAACATATGCACGCGTAATTGATGTGTGCGGCCAGTGACAGGGTAAAGATGGATGCGTGTTTGTTGCAGGGTTTGGTCGCGGCTGATCACTTCATATCGTGTCACTGCTTTTTTTCCGTGATCAAAGCACACTTTTTGTAATGGACGATTGGGCCAATCGCAAATTAACGGCAAATCAATTTCACCTTGATCCTGTGCAACCAATCCATCGACAACGGCCAAATAACGTTTTTGTATTTTTTTATCTTCAAAATGTTGCGTTAAATTGCGCAGCGCAATATAGCTCAAAGGGAAAATCACCATACCGGAAGTACCTTGATCCAATCTATGCCCGATGCGTGCATTCGGATTCAATTTCAATACTTGATTGGCTAAACAAATTTGATTTTCCGGGCCTTTTCCTGGCACGGATAATAAACCGGCGGGTTTGTTGGCGACGATTAAATGCTCGTCTTGATAAACAATATTAACGGGTGTGGACATAATGATTTCGCAAAAAACCTTGCACAAAAATGTGGCCGCGGATTATCGCATGATTTAGGATGCCCGCTATGACTGAATTAAACTCCGCACACTCCTGGCACCCATACCCTTGGCATTTATCACAGTGGCAAGATCTGGGGCATTTGCTTGGGCAGCAAAAATTACCGCACGCCATTATGCTGGCCGGGCCGAAAGATATAGGCAAGGGACAACTTGCACGTGCCTTGGCCTACCGGATTTTGTGTGAATCGCCGATGGATGGATTGGCTTGTGGAAATTGTCGTGGATGTGAATTGAACAAATCCGGGACTCATCCGGATCTGGCGATTTTGAGCCCGGAAGAAGGTAGTCGGGTAATCAAAGTTGATCAGGTGCGAGAGGTCACTCAATTTTTATCGAAAACTGCCCAACAGGGTGGATATAAACTGGTGATTATCAATCCAACCGAGGCCATGAATGGCAATGCCGCGAATGCGCTGTTGAAATCATTGGAAGAGCCCAGCGGTAGCACATTATTGATATTGGTTTGCCATAATCCCAGCGCTGTTTTGCCAACAATTCGCAGTCGCTGCCAAATTCGCCTTTTGCCTTTGCCGACAAAACAATCCCTGATTGCCTGGTTAACTCCTTTACTACCGGCAAGGTCACCAAAAGCTGAAGATCTATTAATGCAAGCAAGCGGGGCGCCTCTGGCTGCCCTGGCTTTACTTGAAGGAGATCAAATTGAAAAACGGGAAAAGCGATTACAGAATTGGATCAAGTTAACTTTGGGGCAATTATCTGCCATAGATGTCGCAGGTGAATGGCAGGATGAAGAGGGATTGCTGGTATTGGAATGGTATTTGTCCTGGCTGTTGGCTATATCAAAATGGAAGGCCGGTGCCAGCGACACCCCGGTGTCCAGTGCTCCTGAAGAATGGACGACGGCACTTGAATTCATCCTGCCAAACTTATTGCATCGATATATTGAAAAAGTATTGTTGAACAAACGCCAACTGTTAAGCGGTGCCAACCCCAACAAACAATTACTATTGGAAGAATTATTGTTCGACTGGGTCGCATTAATGCGATTAAGTCGAAATGCGAATCTGGTAACTGGACAGTCCTGAGCTAATCTATTAGTGTTCAACCTCCGTTTATGCTTATTTACAACAGGTTTTCCTTATGCAACAGGCAATTGGTGGCGGTGCCCGCAATGGCATACTCTCACTGACGATTAAAGACAAAAATGTACTTTACGCGGCCTATATGCCCTTCGTAAAAAATGGTGGCATGTTTATCCCGACCAATAAAAGTTACAAATTGGGTGACGAAGTTTTTATGTTATTGAGCCTGATGGATGAGGCCGAAAAAATTCCAGTCGCCGGTAAAGTTGTCTGGGTGACACCACGTGGTGCCCAGGGAAACAGAGCTGCCGGCATAGGTGTTCAATTCAGTGATCAGGATAATACCGCTATCAACAAAATCGAAACCTATTTGGCCGGTATGCTGGGTTCGGATAAACCAACCCATACTATGTAATTTTCCTAAAATATTTATCATAGAAGCCAGGCTCTCCTGGCTTTTTATTTTTCAGTAGATTGTTTTTCACGTTGTAAGAGATTTTTCATGTTAATCGATTCCCACTGCCACCTCGACAGACTCAATCTTGATCCCTATCAAGGAAATTTGGATGTTGCTGTTCAAGCCGCGCACGATCGCGGCATTCAACAAATGTTATGCATCAGTGTTACATTGGAAAATAATCCTGAAGTCATTTCCATCGCACAACGTTATCCAGGTGTGGTTGCCTCTGTCGGTATTCATCCTTGTGATGTAAAAGAGGCGAGGGCGAGTTACGAACAGTTATCGCACTGGGCAGATCAAGCAAAAGTAGTTGCGATTGGTGAAACCGGTTTGGATTATCACTACGAAACTGAAAGCAAAGATTTACAAACAGAAAGTTTTATTTTGCATTTGCAAGTTGCGAAAGAAAAAAAATTACCGGTAGTCGTACATACCCGCGAAGCCAAAGAAGATACGCTCGCGATTTTGAAAGAACACGCCTGTCGAGAAAACGCCGGAGTGCTGCATTGTTTCACCGAAGATTGGCCAATGGCCAAAGCAGCGCTGGAATTAAATTATTACATCAGCATTTCCGGCATCGTGACTTTTAAAAACGCCGAACAAATCCGCGAAGTGGTGCGAAACATGCCGCTTGATAAATTATTGATCGAAACTGATTCACCGTATCTCGCACCAGCGCCTTATCGCGGTAAATCTAACGAACCCAAATACGTTCGCGAAGTCGCGCAATATATTGCCGATTTGCGCGGATTGAGTTTGGAAAAGTTTGGCGAGATTACGACTGAGAATTTTTATCGGTTGTTTAAGAGGGCTAAAGGATATTTACCGGAATGACCCCACCCTAACCCTCCCCTTGCCAGGGGAGGGGACAGACTGCGCTCCGAAAAAAGTAGGGAGTAAAGTCCCTCCCCCTGGCACAAATTGCAGGAGCAATTTGCACAGCGGAGCTGCCCGAAGGGGAAACTGTAGGGACTGGTTTCTGAACGGGGAGGTTAGGAGGGGGTCAAGCTTTTGATTCAAAAAATTAAATTTCAAACAAGGCCACAAAAAAATGAACCCACAACAAATCAAAACCATGCTCGAACTGCAAGACGCTATGAACACCAAAGTCAACGCCAATTGGAAATCCCAAGGCTACGAATGGTATCGCGCGATTTGGGTTGAATGCGCAGAATTAATGGATCACTACGGTTGGAAGTGGTGGAAAAAACAATCCCCGGACACCGAACAAGTTGCTCTTGAGTTAATTGATATCTGGCACTTTGGTTTAAGTATTCTGCTGCAATCCGGTTTATCCATTGAGCAGGCAACGGCCAAAATTCAAAGTGAATTAAACATCGCCACTGACGAAAAAGATTTCCGTCTTGACCTGGAAAAATTTGCATCCGCTACTTTGCTGGATAAACAAATTCACCTGAACTTGTTCGGCCGTCTAATGGCTGGCGTGAATATGTCATTCGATCAACTCTATCGTGGTTATGTTGGCAAAAACGTGCTGAACTTCTTCCGTCAGGATCACGGTTACAAAGACGGCAGCTACAAAAAACACTGGTTCGATGGCCGCGAAGATAACGAACATTTGGTTGATGCTCTGCAATCATTAGATGCAACCTGCGCAAGTTTTAAAGATGATTTGTATCAGGCGTTGGTGGTGCGGTATTCAAAATAAGTTAAGGATGATCTCATGTGGTTCATGTTTGGTTTTTTGACGCTAGCGATTTGTATTTTTGTAAGTTATAGCGCTCGCGCGTCTGCTCGCTGGACTCCTGACAAGCGCGAAGAAAAATATGAATTCAAGCTAAAAAAACATAAAGGAAATGTAACCGGGCTTTTATTTGGCGTAACCGCTACGCAGTCTTTTGAATTTACTGTCAAACCTGAAGTTTGGTACGACCGGTTTTTTAAAAAGCTGAAAGTGTCAAATGAAATTCAAACTGGGGATGTCGAGTTTGACAATGCTTTTTACATTCTTGCTGATAATCCTCTAATCAGGAAAGCGCTGGTTTCATCAGACGTAATTCGAAATTCAATCAAAGCCATTTTTAAGTTTGGTTTAAACGATCGAGTCAAAATTCAAAGACTTGAATGTCGAGATAACAGGCTTTGGATAGAATGTTCATGTACCGATCAAGTGGATGAGTCTAATATTGGTGAGCGAATTGCTAAACATATACTGGTAGAGTTGTCTGCAATCCTAAAAGAGTTAAACAATCAAGATGTTGCTGACTACCATCGTTGGAAAGATCCTTTCGTATACAAAAGTTTAGTTGTTTTGGGATTGAGTACAGGTCTCGCTGTTAACGCTGGATTTCAGCTGTTTCGAACCTGGTTGGGAGATTTTCCATTCATCGTTAATACGAACACTTTACTTGTTCATTCAATACTCGGTGGGTTTTTAATTGTTATAGGCTTAACGACATTCACGCTCTACTGGTTAAAAAATTCATCACGTACACATATTGTTTTAATTGAATTATTCACAGTTGGGTTGCTGGGTGCAGTGGGTACAGCTTTTCACGAAATGAGGGATGCAAATGTAGAGTGGAAGCAATCGAAACCTGAAATAATCGTAACTGAATTACAAGATCATTATGTTGTTAAAAAACGCAGATGGTTTGCAGGTCGTCGCGGTGGCAATTCAATTAGAACTACACACTATTACTTCTTGTTAAAAGACTGGAATTGTCTATGTGATAAAACCTACGAGAAAGAAGTGTCCGAGGAGTTGTATCGCCGATTAAACTACTATCAATATGTTGGAATTGTCCAATATTCAGGAGCTTTGGGTTACAAATGGGTCTCAGATATAAAACCGTCAAATTATTCCCAAACCAGATGAATTTTCCACCCAAACCCCTATAATGCCCGACCGTCTCAGGCACAAAATGCCGACATTCTGTTTTTTCCACTAATACCCTATAAATGGAGTCTCCATCGTGAAAGCACCTGTTAGAGTTACCGTCACTGGCGCTGCTGGTCAAATCAGCTATTCCCTTCTGTTCCGTATCGCCGCTGGCGACATGTTGGGCAAAGACCAACCCGTTATTCTGCAATTACTCGAAATCACCCCTGCACTCAAAGCTCTGCAAGGTGTCGCCATGGAATTGGACGACTGTGCTTTCCCTTTGTTGGCTGGCATTGTGACTACAGATGATCCTGCTGTTGCCTTTAAAGATTCTGATTACGCACTGCTGGTAGGCGCACGTCCACGTGGCCCGGGCATGGAGCGTAAAGACCTGCTGGCTGCTAATGCCGCGATTTTCTCTGTTCAAGGTAAAGCGATTGACGATTACGCATCACGCAACATCAAAGTATTGGTAGTGGGTAACCCTGCCAACACCAACGCGCTGATTGCACAACGCAACGCACCTAACATCAACCCACGTCAATTCACTGCTATGACCCGTTTGGACCACAACCGTGCGCTGTCACAGTTGGCGACCAAAACCGGTACCAGCATCAACAACATTACCAAGGCATTGATTTGGGGTAACCACTCTTCAACGCAATATCCTGATCTGCACAACACTTTGGTGAATGGTAAGCCTGCATTGAGTTTGGTTGATCAAGCCTGGTACGAAGCGGATTACATCCCAACTGTTCAACAACGTGGAGCTGCGATTATCGCTGCGCGCGGTGCATCTTCTGCTGCTTCTGCTGCTAACGCGGCGATCAATCACATTCGCGATTGGGCACTGGGCACTCCAGCGAACGATTGGGTGAGCATGGGCGTGTACAGCGATGGTTCTTACGGCATTGAAAAAGGTTTGATTTATTCTTTCCCATGCGTTTGCAAAAACGGCGATTGGGAAATTGTGCAAGGCTTGAACATCAATGATTTCTCACGCGCACGTATGACGGCAACCGAAAAAGAATTGCAAGAAGAGCGCGATGCAGTAAAAGAATTGTTGCCATCTTGATTGCATAACAATCTCGATTGAAACAAAAAAGCCGCCATGCAAAACATGGCGGCTTTTTTGTTGAAAAAACTTTACCCCCTCCTAACCTCCCCCTTGGCAGGGGGAGGGACCTTACTCCCTACTTAATGCAAGGTGAAATTTGTTCCCTCCCCTGCCAAGGGGAGGGTTAGGGTGGGGTAAGGCTCTTTAATCAATACCAAATTCACTTTTCAAAATCGCGGAAATATCACCGCGATCAATTTCCGAAATTTCAATCTGCCCCTTCACATAACGCTTCAACTGATTATCCAACAAAATACTACGCCCATCCGGGTTATGTTTTACCACCAATAACTTTTGTACAAAAATCGTATCAGGATGCGTCGAGTTAAAATAATTTGGCAGCGTCATATCAATCCATTGCATGGGGTAAAGATCAAAACAAAATTGGTTTTTCCATTCGTTTTCGACTTTCGCTTTAATCAGATAGGTGTCTTGATCAAGTTTGGATAACTCAAACTGATCATAATCCTGTTGGATGGTTTGGTTGAGTTGATTCAAAGAAATAGGTGCACGAATACCAAAACTACCAAAACCCAAATCACAGACAAATTTTTCATTTTCTATATCAACAACCAAAACCACATGCGTTTTGGGGCGCAGTGTTGGGTAGAACATGGGTCTGGCGCCACAAAATTGATATTTGAAACCTATAGCCGCTAATGCCATGGCAAAAACACCATTCACCTCATAACAATAGCCACCACGTTGGGAGTAGATTATTTTGTTCACTATGTCTTCAGGCTTGAGTGACACAAAACGATTTTTTTGAACGTCAATGTTTTCGAAGGGGATGGAAAATAGATGACAGCGCATCAAACCAGTCAAGGTTGGCAAATCGATTTTGGGATCTCCCAAAAAACCTATTCTTTTAAGATAATCGTTTAATATAAAATTTTCGGCCTGCATAAATATCTCAAATTAAAATAACCCCAAATTACATCTTGCCAAACATGTGGCGATAAATTGCTCCCGGATCAAGATCATGCCAACCTGCCAAAGGATTGGGATTGATTTTTTCCATAAATACAAGCTCAACCTTATCAGATAAAACCTGTCTACGAACAATTCTATATCCGAATTTTTCGTAAAGACGAATATTGCTCAGGCTTTTACTGCCAGTAAATAATTCAAATGTTGTTGCACTGATATTGATTGATTCAATTTTTTGTAGCAATGCAGAACCTATGCCTTGTTTTTGATGGTCAGGGTGCACAATCAACCGGCCTATTTTATACCGGTCTTTTTCTGCCATTGCTCTTACTGAACCCACAATTTTTTGGTGGACAACTGCTTTTAAAATAATACTGTTTGAAAATTCACTTTTGATCGATTTCAATGATTGAGTTAGAGCAGGTAGCTGCCAATCATTATAAACTTCAGCTTCAGATTGATACGCAATTTTTTGCAGAGCGAGAATTTCTTCTGCATCACGAGACTTTGCTTTTACAATCGAGTACATGATTAATCTATCCTCAATTGAACATTAGCTGTGGTAATACTCATGCCGCGCAATGCAACGTGATTTCTGAGCAGTTCTATATCCAATATGCCCTGACGACTGGAAATTTGTTTGGCAATAAAATGTGTTCGCCCTGTTTTTTTATTCCAAAAATCGACCAGCGCACAGTGAGCTGATCCGGTGACGGGATCTTCATCAATACCGAAACGCGGTGCAAAAAAACGCGATACAAAATGGCAGTCGTAACCATTTCCGGGTGCTGTGATAATTAAGCCGCGACAATCCAATAGTTTTATTGCCAGTAAATTGGGTTGATAATTTTTCACCTGATCGTCTGTTGCCAGTTCCAATAGTAAATCTTCACCTGCTTGGTGCAGAGACAAAAAATTTTGGTTAACAGAATGAAAAAAATCCGTTTGGTCTATCTGACTTGTTGGTATTAACGGAAAATTCAATTCAATACTGGCATCCAATTTTTTAGCCGTTAATTCACCACTGCGAGTTTGAAATCGCAATAGATCCAAAGACCCCTGACATTCATTCAACAATACATGTGCCGCCGCCAAAGTAGCATGACCGCAAAGGTTCACTTCACAAATCGGCGTAAACCATCTGAGCGACCAAAGTCCTTCGGCAAGAGGAAACAAAAATGACGTTTCCGATAAATTAAATTCGGCAGCAATAGATTGCATCAACTCATCCGTTATAGGTTTTTCAAGCAGGCAAACCGCCGCCGGATTTCCACTGAAGGGTTTGGAAGTAAATGCGTCAACTATGTAGGACTGAATCATGATGGTTCCTTTGGTAGATCGTTAGTCTGCATCCTAACCATTTGGTATTTGCCAAACCACACACAATCGAGCTAAATTGTTTCGGAACACTTTGGTAAAAAATAAAGTGTTTTGTATTTTTTATGAAAAAGTGTACTGGTCTTTGTGTGAGAACAGGGTAAAGCTATGAAACGATACGAAGAGCTAGCCAATTATTGGGCTGAGAAGATTTCACAAGGGCATTTACAGCCGGGGGATTCACTGGATCCTGTACGGTTAGCTAAGGATAAACATCAGGTGAGTGCCTCGACGGTGTTGGCGGCCTATGAGTTGTTGCAGGCACAGGGATATGTCCATGCCCGTCGCGGTTCGGGATTTTATGTGAATGAGATGCATCGACCAACAGTCACCTATGTGAACGAGACGCCGGAATTACCCCAGCCGGTTTTAAAACGCGATTTGATACATTCATTATTATTTGCGATGAAAAAACCACAGATTATAAATCTCGGTGCTGCAGTACCTGATGAACGAATTTTACCGCGATTGATGATTCAAAAAGCCTTTCAAAAAGCGCTCGCCAGTAACGGAAAAGAATTGCTCTCTTATGAAGATGGCTCAGGTAATCATGAATTACGCAGATTGCTGGCAAAACGCATGGCATTAATGAATTGTCCCGTTGCACCTGAAGATATAGTGATCACCGATGGATGCCAGCAAGCGCTTTATCTCGCATTAAAAAAAATAACTCAACCCGGCGATTCGGTTGCGATTGAATCACCGGTTTATTATGGTCTGTTGCAAATATTGGATGGCTTGCAATTAAAAGCAGTTGAAATTCCCACTCATGCACAAGAAGGAATTTCACTCGACGCATTAAAATTGGCCTTTGAACATTGGCCGATAAAAGCCTGCATTGTGATTAGTATTGGCAACAATCCACAGGGATTTATTACTTCAGAAAAACATCAGCGCGCACTGGTCAATTTATGTGAAGAACATTCAGTGCCCTTGATTGAAGATGATATTTATGGTGATTTACATTTTGGCGCTCAGCGCCCGACTGTGTGTCGTCAATTCAGTGATAAAGTAATTTATTGTTCATCATTTTCCAAATCATTAGCGGCGGGTTTGCGGGTAGGGTGGGTAGCTTCGCGTCAGCTTGCGAAAGACATTACCAGCGAAAAAGTGACTATGCATTTGGCATCACCCGGTATTACCCAATCCGCTGTCGCGCATTTATTGGAAGAAGGAAAATACGAAAAGCATATACGCAAACAACGTGTGCAAATTGCAAAATCCATGCGCGAGTTATTGCAATCGATTAATGAATATTTTCCAGAGGATACTGAATACACACATCCCGTTGGCGGTTATGTAACCTGGTTGAAATTGCCGGATGTTTGCCGAATAACCGGCACAGAACTTTTTTATCAAGCAATAAAACAGAATGTCTCTATAGTGCCGGGGATTCTGTTTTCTACGAATAACAAATATGAGAAATATATTCGTTTGTCGTCGAGTGGTTATTGGAACGAGGAAAAAACACGGGCGATAAAAGTATTGGGTGATATTATTAAAAACTCTATGCACGGGTAGAGCATAGAGTTTTTACGGACAATAAATCATTCAGAATCAGGTAATAAAACCAAATCAACACGATTATTGTATTGAGCAACCTGATTCCATTCCCTTGCGGTTAATATTGATGTTCTTTCAGGATATGTTTCTGTGCCTTCCTGAACGTTGATCGTAATGCTCAAAATTCCTTTTTTATCGCGCATTAAATTGTTGAGTAATAAATTGGCTTCATTGGAGTATTCATCCATTATTCTATCCATTGCATAAAGTTCACTTGATAACACACAATCATTAATATTGGTTTCAGGTTTTGCCAAATGTGCGACACCCATGTTATCGATACTGTTACAAAAATTGCCAACAGAAATGGTGATCAGCGCACTGCCTTTAAATCCTGTCGTAGAAATACGATTTAACAATTCATGCAAACGTAATAAAGGTTTTGGATCAAGAGTATTTTTATTAAAATCCAACAAAGCATTTTGATTGAATGCCCAGGCAAGATCGGCCAGATAATCATTTTTTGCAACATAAACAGAATTACGCTTGGGATTGGCGACTGTAATAGCACGGTTATCTTTATTGGTCACCTGTTGCAGTTGATTTCCAAGTAATGTTTGTACTTCTGTATTTTCACTGAGTTGGCTACTAATTTGGATCAGGAAGAACGTAATAACCAGGAGTATGACGATAAAAATAATTTTGAAACCATTCGATGAATCAGTGGATTCAGGTTCTGATTCAATTTCCGGTTTCGCCGGAGTAGCCGGAGGCTTTTGATTTTGCAGTATGTTATTGAATTCTTGTCTCAGACTCTGGCGCAACCCCTGCAGCTCACGCAGAACGCGGGCTGTGATGAAACGCCGATTATCTTCAAGCGTGTGCTCCAGATGCCCCAGACGTAACTCCAGGTTACGGGCCTGCTCAGCGGCTACAGCACTGGGTGCTCGTCGCTCAATTCGATGAGCATCCAGATCGGTGACATTATTGGTAGCTTCTACTTTCCTGGCTAAGGCTGCTGCTTCCATCTTTTCCTGTTGATCTATAGGGTAGATATGAATAGCTTCCATTACCTTGGAAAGATCGGTGGCATTGATTGTATCTTTGCTTACAACGTCCAAAGCGCCAAGGGCTCTGGCCTGACCCGTGTATACATCGCCACTTTGGGAGGTATACATAATCACGGGGATAATGGCTGTTTCCGGATGTGATTTGATTACCTGAAGTGCCCGCAAGCCATCCATTCCCGGCATGGTATGGTCCATAAATACGACATCCGGTACATTGTTTGCCAGATAACGCAAAGCGGCTTCGCCTGAATCAGCGACATCTATGTCAAGCGCATAGACCTTCAGCATTTTTTTCAAACGGTATTGCGCAGTTGTGGAATCATCAACAATCAAAGCACGTTTATTGGCCATTAAATGTTCGCTCTATGTTATTAGATGTCTTTACCTTGTTATAAAGAGTAGCAGATCTCGCTCAATTCATGGATAAGCAATTTCACAACTAATATGACCCAAGCCTTGGCAATCAATAAAAATGTGAACCATTACTAAAATACAGCAAGCTCAACTATCTGATCCGAAGATACAGATATAAAAAAGGAACATCTATAACCATGCTCCTTTTTTATTAAATTATTATTTGAGATGTTGATTGACGAACTTGACTGTCGCTTCCAAAGCCTGAAGCCTGGTTTTACTTTCAAGAAGATAATGGTTATCACCTTCCAGTTCTATCAGCTCCACCGATTTATTTTTACTTTTTAATGCAGAGTACATACTTTTGGATTGGCTAAAGGGAACGCGTTTGTCGTCTTCCGAATGAATCAATAATACCGGTGCTTTAAAAGAGGATGCGAATTCTTCGGGTGATATTTTGGCAAGTTTGGCTTTGTCTATATCACCTTTGCCAAATTGTTTTTCCATGTAAGTCACAATCCAGCTGTCTTTTCCGTTTTGCTGTTTGTCCCAATACAGCATATCCCCAATATGTCCTATTCCATTAATTGATACGACGCATTTGTAAATGTCCGGCGTAAACGCACCGCCTGCCAATGCAGCATAACCACCATAACTAGCTCCGACTATGCACACTTTTTCCGGGTTGATAAAACCTTTGTCTGCAAAAAACTTTACAGCATCGGTTAAATCATCCTGCATTTTTTGACCCCATTCACCATAACCGGCAACTGCGTGCGCCCTACCAAAACCACTGGAGCCCCTAAATTGAGGTTGAATTACCAGATAACCATTAGCGGCAAGTGCCTGAGCTCGATATTCAAACTCTATGCTGTCATAGGATTCAGGTCCACCATGCGGATAGATAACGGCTGGTAAATTTTTAATGGAGGTAATTTTGTCTTTTGGAATAGTAATCAGTGTTGGAATCTTTAAACCATCGCGAGCTGTATAGGTTAATTTTCCAATCGGATTTATGTCTTCAATTTTTATATTGGGACGACTTGAAGTTAAAAATTGTGGTTCATTTGACCCATCAACAAAAAGGAAATAGTCACCTGCAAACTGGGAGCCCTCAACCATTACCACAATGTTTTTCCAATTTGGTGACGTACTAACGATATAAACTGACTGATCAGGAAATGTTGCGACAATAGTTTTAATTCGTGCATCCAGATCTGCATCAAAAAAATGATAAGTCGGAGAAAACCCTGAATAGGATACACCTTTGGCTATTCTGTTTTTATCCGTGAAAATACTGGCAATATCGGAATTATCGCGCCCATATGGAGTGGCACTAATTTTTCCTGTTGAGAGATTCATCAGATAATAATCTTCATATCCGGTTTCATCATTCGTTTCAGTAAAAACCAGAGATTTATAGTCTTGTGTGATAGCGATAAAAGTTTTATTTATTATTGAAGCTACTTCATTAAATAGCTCTTTAGGTTCTTTTTTTCCATTTTCGAACACCATTATAGAATGCTCATTGGTTTTATCGTTGTATCGCTCTTCTGCCAGCATATTTCCATTATTATCAATAAAAAAATCTTTTGAATATAATGATCCATGACTAACTGTTTTATGCCGGCCTTTGCTACTCAGTTTTACTTTTATCAATCCATAATTGGGTTTTTGGGAACTGCCCAATAATAATTCCGTAGAGCCGAGATAGGCTGGCATAAAAGCGTATTGGCCATCTCCAGTAAAGCCAACTATTCGACCCAAGCCACCTTGCCCTGGATAAACTCGATCTTCCCCGGGAATCAATAGTTGTCGAAATTTTTGAGTTTTAATATTAACCACAAAAC
>CBFGPN010000063.1:0-18942 GCA_965650675.1 uncultured Cellvibrio sp. | reverse complement strand
GGTTGATTGATTTTGTTTTCATATAAATCTTCACCACGCGATCGCATATCACGTTGATAGCCTCTGTCTGAAATCGTACCTGCCGCATTGGTCAGAATTTTTTGACGAACATCGTTTTCAAACATCACATTGTCGATTTCGGATTGCAGTCTTTTTCGAGCTTTATCGATTTCTTTTTCAGCCACATCACCGGCAGCAGTGACATTCGGCTCCTGTGATCCTGCTTCCATCAAATCGCGACCGATTAACGCTTTTTCCAATGAGCGGGCAATGGCAATTTCACTCGCCAATCGATGAGCCAGGATGACCCGCTCATCACGCGGCGCCTGCTTTAAACTACGAATGACGTGGTGATTGATCACAACACCCATACCAGGTGCAGAAAGTCGATTTAAATCGCTGTTACTGGGTTCGTGTTGTTCCAGGATTTCTTCAAGATCCGTTTTCGCCAATTCAAACTCTTTTCGGTATTGATGGCGAAGGCCTTGGCCAATACGGGTGTTCATCCGATTACAGCCGCTGCAGGTGCGAATTTCTCGTTCGCCGACGACAGCCGTTACCCATTCCGCTGCATGTTCTGCAGTGGGAAATACGCGAGCAATATTGGGATCACCCGTCACCTCATCCGGATCGAGTGGCGCCGCTGTTCCCACCAGGTGAACATACCCCGCCTCTGTCACATCGTTGATGGCCCTAATCGGAGGCTGAAGTGATCCATCCGGATTGCGTCCACCGGCTTGATCGCCCTTCACCCAGGTCACACCGTTATCACCGGATGACTCATCGATATCGCGTTCCGCTTTTGTCGGGTTTTGTCCACTGGCTGATGCTTTCGCCCAACTGGAACGACGAGTAATAGAAAACCAATCATCAGCCGGATTGCGATCGTTAGCCAAATCCGCCTGCACATCACGACAGGTTTTTAACGAAACCGTGAACGTTTCTTTTGCATCCTTCAAACCTTTTGTCAGCGTGTCATAAAGGCCTGGGTAAGCTTCACGAATTTTGGAAAGTCCCCATGCGCCGAATACAACTGTGGCCGAGTCAATCACATCATTCGTGAGACCGTAGACGTTTTCTTTAATGTCCGAAAAGTTTTCTCGAATTGCGGCAGTGGGATCAAACGAGCAATTTTGAAATAAATTCCACTCGGCGCCGACGCCAAATTTGAAGGTGGTTTTATTGGACTGGTTGTAATACATCAAGGGGTCAGCACCACCCATGGTGTAATACCAGGAACCATTTCCGGTGGGACGAACGTCCGCCATGGAAAACAGGGAGTACGAAAACATCGATACAACAACAATATATTTTTTCATCATGTTCATGATTATTGCCAGTCAACAGAAAATAAAAAGATTTGGCCTTTTTTGTCGCAACAGCGATAGCGGCGCCACAAATTCCACACATAGGCTTGCTCGATAATATTTTTTCCATTTGCCCAGGATGCAGAACCGCCAATCGCTTTAGCTGAATCTTCCACGACCGGAAAAATCATTTGAAATTTATTGTCTGTTGCGCTGTTTTCTTTTACCGGCCCAGGTTTCCAGCAGCGATTACCACAACTGCGAGTGATCGGCATGTGGACATGCAAGGATGCACGATTCGTCAAAATGTGACTTGCCCGAAAAGCAGCAACAGCGCCATTGATAGGATCCAGGGGATGCGCACCCCAACCACAACGGGGATACACTGGCGCCCAGTAGGGAGCCAACACACCCGGCATAAAACCCGCGTCTTTGGCTTTGATGGTCGGGATACCCAGAATCGATTGAGGGTAAAGTTGTTCAATACCAGGATCATTCCAGTTGGGATCCAACCCCGATAAAAAATGCGGGATCATCGGCATTTGAATTTGGGAATTACAAAAAAAATCGGTATCACCCAGAATGTTCCATGCAAAAATGCCGGGCTGCGAAATGATGTCAACGTTTTTAAAATTCAAAAATGTATCCTGATCACGCGGACTTATCGTTTGGCTCATGGTGCCATCCGGCGCGTCATTCCAGGAGGCTGTTTCTTCCCAGGGGGAGTCATCTCCGCTGTAACTGGATACCACCAGATCGGGGATAAAATGACTGTATTTAATGCTCTCTTTGATACTGCAGGAAAACAGTTTGCATTTGAGCCAAAAACAAACGCCAACCACTTTCCAATCGATACAATCCGTACAAGTAGTAAATCCAGATTCTGCAATGTCATCTGTGTTGATATGTTTTCTGGGTAAAAGATCCGCAGCACCGCTACTTGTTGATAACAGGAGTAACAATAAACAGCACCCTACTCTATTCTTCATGTTGCACCCCGTTTTTCTTCAGGTAGTTCTGATAAATTTCCAAGCCATGCTGAATATCGGTCGAGCCATAAATCACGGCTTTACCATCAAAAACCATCGCCGGAATTTTTTGAATGTTGTAACGCATCAAATAGGTTTGATGTTCAACTGCCTCTTTCAATTGATGTTGATATTCTTTCCCTTTGCTGGATGCAAAAAACGCCATTGCCAATTTTTTTGCTTGTGCAGGATCGGGTGGCAATTCCGGTAAATAGCGTTGCGATAAACGTTCCGGAGCTGATAGGTCATGCACCGTGATCGATACGCCCGGAATGGAAATAAATGACTGTGGCTGGTCGACAAAAATATCGATGATGATTGCATTCACCGGTAGCGAGAGAACCGGGAGAACCAAAACCAGCAATGCCAAAAATTTATTCATAAAGCTCTCCCTGAATTTCCCATCGGTTTTTTGCCCAAACAGGATTTGAAGTGGCTTTCATCAGATCCCCTTTTTTACCGTTGGTGACCAAATAAAAAATATCACCCTTTTTCAGATCGCTGACCGAACACACTTGTGATGGGTGTTCATTACATTTAAATGCAATCTGGGTGTCGAAATTAGTGTGCACGCTATTGGTATTTTGCATATTCAAAGTCCTCACGCCGCGATCTTGCGACGACCTGCCGCAATCTGATCGCCAATCATTTGTGCGGCTTCGAGTTCATCGATGCCATGCTCTTGCATTAATTTGGATCGCGCGCGTTTTTCTTCTTTTTCGGATTGGCCCAATGCCAAACACAATCCAGGAGGCACCATGCGAAATAATCCCTGGACGTTATCGGACATAACAACGCCTTCGGTGTATTTGCGGGGAGCTTTGGTTGTGGACAGCAACATGGTTTTTTGATCAGGGGTTAATGCGCGGAATTTTTCGATGTTGGCCAACTCACTTTGATCGATGAACAAACACATCCACCACTCAAACATCGACAACATTTTTTCGGCATCCGCCGGATAATCTTTCATATTTTGTGTGGCCTGCCAGAGCCACAATCCCATACGACGACCCAGCAGTTTTGACACCACAACCAGATAGGAGGCCAACAATTTATCGGTGGTGATGACGTGTGCTTCGTCTGTTAAATTAATCGTGGGCCGACCATCGCGCTGCGTGCGTTGTGCTCGCGCAATAATTTGATTAATGATGGAAATATACGCGACCGATAACTTGTCTTTGGTGTTGTTACCGCTGGCAAGTGTTCCCATTTCAATACGGATATAATCAGAATCGGGCAATTCTTCTCCCGGTCGATTAAACAATTCACCGGCGAAGCCATCGACAAACAAACTCATGGCTTCGACCATTTCATCGATACGCGCAGCGCGTCCGGGTTTTTCGGTTTTTAAGGCATCGAGTGACACAATCACATCTTCCGTGAGTAAATCCTTTTTTCCGGCTTTTTTAGCGATCACTGCCGCATTTAACACGGCACTTTTTAACAAACCGACATCCGAGCGTGACATGCGCTCTTCTTCTTTTTCTTCACCACCGGTGACCATGAGCCTTGCGATAATCAACATCTCACCCAGGATATCGCGTTGTGCATTATCAATCGATTCTTTCTCAGCAGATTCCAGTTCAACCGAACCTTCCAATACCTCTTCAATAATCGAATGTTCCTGAATAACATTGCCTTCAGCATCGACTAATTCCAATGCCGGTTTGTAAGGCGCCAGACTCGGTGCTTTTCCCGGTCGCAATACAATATCCGAAACGGTTTTTCCCCATTTTTTTAAATAATCCGACAACAATCCAAAACTATTACCGGCTTCAATCACTACCCATCGCGGGTTGTACATGGCCGTGACAAACATTTGTAAATACACGAGGGTTGCCGATTTACCGGCACCGGTGGGGCCAAATAAAAACAAGTGCGCATTTTTAGTTCTGTCACCTTGCAACAGTGGATCGAATGTAAAATCTTCACCGCCACGATTAAAGGTGAGTACACCAGGATTACCGGTACCCACGCTACGACCATAGACCGGCAGAATATTGGCCAGGTGATGTGCGTAGATAATGCGTTCGCGAATGCTGACTTGATCCAGTGCAGGATCGTATGCACAGGGTAAGAAACGAACGTAACGATCCAATCGAACCTCATCGTAATCCGGATCAATTAATTGCAATCCATTAGCACTTAACAAGGTATCGACACGCATGATGGTGTCATCCATTTTTTCATCATCATCGGCACGAAGTGCGATGCCCATTGAAAAAGGATACAGCTTGTTGCCCTTGGCAATTTGCATACGTGCATTCTTCACTTCTTCGCGAGTGTTCTGCGCTTCGGGTGTATCACCGCGTGATGACTTTTCCAATTTTTCAAGATGCTTGCGAATAGCACTTTGTGGTTTGACCACATAAGACACAATCACCACAGAACCGGGGGGCAAATCATCAATGAAACAGGCAATCCGGGCATTGGGGCCTTTGCGTTCTTCTGATTGATATCGTTCTGCAGAAACTTGACCAATTTTGGGAACAGATGACATGCGCTCAACGGATAACACCGTGTGCGGCATTCCATCAAAATACCAACAGCGTGTTTTTTTATCAGAGCGGCAATCGCGTGAGACAACATCTGATACCAAATCGTAATCAGCCAGTTCTTCATCAGAAACAGATTTGGGATACGGATTGGTTTTCAACCAGGAATCGGTAGTACCCAATTTGGGTTTTGGATTAAACCAGCGAAATAACCAATCGCGAATCGATTGGCCTTCAAGTCGTTTTCCCTGCAAGGATGCAGAACGCAACATTTGATGCACACGTGCCGATTGTGTATCCAATTCTTTTTCAATTGTCATTCCTTTGCGGCGTGAGCTCATCCCGGAGTGACGACGATAAAACACCATATAGACTTTTCGTCGTGATCCACCCCAGGGATTATCATTTGCGAGAGGATCAGTAAACAATCCGCCTTCCTGCGACATATCCTGAATATGCGGTGTTAAAATATCCCTCACAAAATGCCGCGTGTAATCGTCAATTTCAACATCACGCATGGCGTGCATGTTGATTGCATGACTTAACACTTTATCCGGAATATTTTTGAATTCGGATTTATCCTGCCAACCAAATAACTGTACCACCCAGGGTGAGCTCGTATGCTCTTCGAATGCCTGCCCGATAAAATCCCGGATAGCATTGCGTTGCGTTAATAAAAATTCTTCACTGCGTGCTTCGGTAGGAACTGATTGCAACTCAAACACAGCCGCCATCGAACGACCATCTTCCAGCAGTAACTTATTGTTCTCGACAATATCAATCCAGGGTAGATAATCCGCAATCGGCGGTTTGCGTTTGTAAGCACGCCGAATGTCATCGTGTGTAACCGGTTTGGATTCGGTTGGCGCACCTGTTAAGAAATAATCTTTCAAACCAGCGAGAATATCCATCAGCTATCCCCCAATATTGAGGGTGTGTGGTGTATTTTTTCGTTGCGTTTTTTTTCCATTTCCACTTCGTCCCGATGTTCCTGGATTAAAAAATCATTCTCGATTTTTAAAGACTCCAGTGTTTCACCTGGCAATGCATAAGGCTGACGCTCATACATGGAAAAACGGGTGATGTAGGCAGGAATCGGCGCACCGGTGGATCCCACTGCATGAGGCCTGACATACATAAACAAATCCGGATTGGGCAATCGTGGATAAAGATGCTCCAGTTGTTGTGCATAGGGATTCATGGGCAATCGGGTTTCATTATCGAGTGCCGGGCGCTGTAACAATACGCGTTTGCGTTCGATTATTTTTTTTTCATCTGCACTGCCGGAATATTCATTAAAAACTTGTTCCATTGTCGGTGCATTTGGATTGGTGACTTTTTCAATACTGGATGAACAGCCAACCAGTGAAAGAAAACCCACTATCAATAAAAAATTAATCCAGGGTTTTTGCATGGCGATTGCCCTCTTGTGAGTAAGCGACTTTACGTGCGTCTTCGTGATAATCGATGGGTAAATCCTGGGTAATCAATAAACTGACTTCAGCACCCGGATCGCGGTAAATAACATCAAAGGTGTCACGCATGCGGCGTGTGTAAAAATCCATCGCCGTTTCCACCGTGTTTGCGTAGGTTTCATTTTCGATGAAGGCGCTTTTATTGCCCGTGACAGAGGTGTTAGTGCCGCCCAGGATATTTTCATTGCTACTGGTCTCGGCGGCGGCTTTAGCATCGAAATAACTTTTCGCAGCACCCAGTACACCCATCGTCAGCAGTTGTTTATGTGCATCCGTAATACGACGACCGGCGACACAGGGAACCCCTTGAGGATCTGACAAATACCCAATGCTCTGGTTACCTTCATTTTCAGCAAACGGCGATCGCGCTTTATTTTTTTTGTTGCCATTTTGTTGATCAATTTCCATGTGTTGAATACGTCCATCAGCGAAGGTGTAGGTTGCACCGGTTAAGGAAACGCTGACGCAACTTAAATTCCAATTGCCGCGTGCAATGCCTTCAAAAATAATGCCGCGCAGCCCAGGAATATGAATGCCATTGGTTGCCAGGTTTTTATCACCCACAATAAACCGCGCTGGAAACGGATCCTGAACCTTTCCACCCAACGGCACAGTTCCAATCAGTGCCGTCATCGCTTTGGCTTTAAACACGGTTCCTCGCGCCGGAATGGTGTAATAGGATTTTGGCGGTGCAACTTCCTCTTTCAATGCATTTAATGAATGCGGTAATCCGGATCCAGATGTATTCGAGGGCAATTTTTTGTTGGCTGATAATTGTTGTGAAAATAATTTTTCAGCCAATTTTGGATCTGCTGTCAATAGCTGAGTCCGTGTCATGGGCTTGATCGTCACATATCCGGGAAGCGATTGTGGCCCACCGAATCCGAGCTGATTTTTTTTGTTCGATGATTTCTCCTCAATACCCAAATCTTCTTCCGTCACTTCATAACCATTCTCAACGGCAATTTGATTGTTTTTTTCCTGCGTCACTTCTTTGGTGAGTTGCGACATTTGGTCGCCCAATGCGCCCACAAATTTTTGTAGATCTTCTACCCGCGGATCAGGCTTTGACTCGCCTGATGGTGTTGCGCGATTGGCCAAACGATTTAACTGGGTTTCCAATTTGGTCAGTTTTTCATTCAGTTCTAATTTTTCGTTTTCAGATTTTTCGTATTTCGCTCTGACTTCCTGCAGGGTTTCTGAAACCGTATCGCCGTCCTCCGCTTTTTTAATTTCCGCCACAGGTTTGGCGTCGCTGGATTTTGTTTTGGGTTCTTCATTGGATGAATTGATGATGGCCATCACCACCAAACCGACCAGCAACGCAACGCCGACCCACACCAATTTATTGGATGACATGCTAGTAGCCATAACCTTCCTCCATTAACGCGCTCACAAATGGCACTTCACTGATCAGGTAAAGTGTGGTTCGGTCTTTTAAGGTTCCTGCACTGCCAAGATCAGGATGTTGTGCGGTGATATGAGTGAAATTGCCTCGCACAAGTCCTGGATTGATCAACACCGAATGGGTGGATTGATTGATGACTAATACGGCCGTGATATAACGGCCATAACCCGCCCAGGCGCCGACAAGATGGAACTGAAATTGCTCACCGGATTGCGATTGGATTAGTGGAAATTCCTTATCAATTGCATCGACATGCAATTCCGTGATGTCGGACGATTGAGGCACTAAACGCCTGGGTGAATAGAGCGTTTGGGAAACAAAACGGGTCAGCAGAATCTCAGGCGGATCGCTTAATGCGGTTTCGGAAGTCGATTGAAAAAGTGGTGTGCTGTTATCCGTTTCGATGGTGTTATCTGTCAGGCGATCGGCATCTTCGATGATTACCGGGTCATCTACAGTGGTGAATTCATTGGCAATTAAATCGATCAGGTAAACGGTTTCGTTATCTGTACTGGTTGCCAATACGCGCGCAGAATCGAAAGGTGATTTCGCCGTCCAATAAATCGTTTTTTGATTGGGAGCCAGACTGACCAAATTTGCGGTTAATTCTTTGGGAATTTGCACATTCACATCGGTTGGAAATGTCACGCGCACTTCTTTGTTTACTGGCAGGATAATGGTCAGTGGCATATTTTCCCAAATACGTTTATCCACGTCGGCAATCGATGACTGGCAAACGCAACATGCTATCGCGCATAAGCCAATTTTTAGTTTCAGCCAATTCATTTGTTTTTACCTTTGGTTTTTTTGGATTCATCCGGCACTTCATATCGCGCAGGATCTTGAATAAATCCATCCAGCTGCATTCCGTACGGATTGCACGGCCGCGTATCCGGGGTAATGCGAAATGCGTAACTCATGCCGGTATCTTTTACAGACATGGAACCCACTCGTTCGATTAATCGCATCACCAATGCAACCGAAAATGAATTGTTGCCAAGCGGCTGCGAAAATCCTTGACGGTATTGCAATAGAGGCGAGAGTGATCGTGTTCTATCCAGTTCACCTTGCGATTTTTTTTCGGCCAGACTGCGTAATAAAACCTGGTGAAATTCGTGAGAGATTAAGCAGTTTCGATCATTAATTGCTTTTTCATAATCGGTTTTGCCGCTTTCTGGCCAATCATTAATTCCGCTCCATACGAAACTTGCAAACGCATAACTATTGGCGGGTTGTAATTTTCCAGGTTCAAGTGTTGCGCCCGCGCTTAAATCCGGCGGAACATGAACCGTAATGTCATTTTGTCGTTGATGTTGTACAAAGGTTTGCGCAAACATCAGCGCAATCACAATCAACAAGCCCATGCGCAACGTCCAGATATGACTGTCACGGGCGGTTAGCGAATTTCGTGCATCACTCACGGCGTTTTACCCCTTTGCCAAAACGTTGAGTAGAATCGATAAACGGTTTATGCGAACCAAAACCCAGCGCACGCTTGAGCAGAAACACTTGTTCAGCAAGCCAGGTTTCGTAATATTTTTGACGGATATATTTGATGTAAAACATGGAGGCCCATGAAAGACCCAGCCCCAGAATTAAACCCAGAACCAGGCCAAACATGATCATGCCAACAGAGGCACCCAGAAAAATTCCTATGATGACACCCAGAACAAGGCCGCCACCAAATGAGATGGCGAGCTCTTTCTGTGTGCAATCATTGAACACGATGGGTTCCTGGTTGACGGCATCTGCCAATCTGTCTTCTTCAGGTGACATACTGTCGAATCCAAATTAACGGTTAGGCCAGGAATCCCAGAACCCATGTACCCAGTGCGATAATCAAAATCGCCATGATGACATGACCAATCGAATCACCGATCACGGCGCCCCAACGAGCCTCATCATTTTGTTTTTGACTAATCCAGGATTTGATGATCGAGCGCAATGCAACAAAACCAGCACCCAACATAATTGCCCAGATTGCAATTTTTCCTACAAATTTAAAAATGGTAATCAAAATGTTATCCGCCGAAGTATCGGCATCAATACCTTCGATCTCGACTGTCGGCATAGTCACATCCTGAGCATTGGCACAAACTGCAAAGAGGATCCACAACACCGCAAAACTGATTTTGCTCGACAACACTGATTTACACACACGAACAACATGATTCAAACATTGAGTAACCATAACGAACTCCATAAGTATTAAAGAGAAAACATTGCTGTAAAAATCAGCAACATCAGCAAGCCCCTTAACACCACAGCGAGCACATCACCTTCGTCAAAATTTTTGTTAGTGGATTTATCCTTCATCGCTTTTTTTATTAACATCATCAGGCATATCGCAAATAAAAACACAGCGATGACCGAAAATATCACCAGACTTTTCGATGGCAAGCCAAAGAAAAGTTTGAACATATTGATTGCTCCTTCACTCACTGATAATCACCGACTGACAAATCCAATGAGTTCATCTGTCGTGGCGATCGTGAAGGTGCCGTAATATGTGTTTCCAGTGCACGCCGTATTTCCTGTAAATCATGTTCAAGAGCTACATAATCCAACGAGATACGTGCGTGAGGATCGGCGGACTGTTTGGCTTTGCGGGTTAGTTCTTGTAAATAAGCCAATTCATTTGCAATTTTGATCAGATAGCGTTTTTCGTTCTCGGTTGTGGTATCGACTGTCGTTTCAATCGCGTTGGCGACAGGCATAAATCCCAACAAGAAAAAAAGGAAAATAGAGAATAATTTCATCATTGTTCTACACTCGTTTTAGTAATAAACACCGGGTAATGATTGATTTTAAAAATCTCGGCCAAGTCATCGACATTGACCGGCATTAAACGAATATCAGGAAACAGCGCTCGAATGTTGTCGAACTCTTCCTGAGAGTTAATATTGGTGATGAGTCCTTTTGCTTGCACTTCTACAAAGAATTGATAATTTTCTGAAAGCCATCGCAAGGACTGCGCATCACCACTGACAATAAAAAAAGGGTTATCGACAGGCTTGTTGTGCGTAAAAGAGGTCTGCCTTCCTAATTGAAGATTGGATTCAACCGGAAACGGATCAAACACTGGCCCCAGTGGTTTTTTTGTTTTGGGTGCAGATTGTAAAATGGCGCTCACATCTGGAATGCCAGTCGGCTTCCCACCAAAATCCGCAATGACTTCCGGTTTTGCCAATACCGGATTCGACAATAATAAAATGATCAGCATGATTGTTTTCATGATGGCGACACTCCTTTCATCGATGTACCAAATTTTTCACATTGAGAAAAAATTTTTACGCAACGTTTAAATACAAGATTGCGATATTTAATCGCCGGTTTTTCTTTATAGGGACTGTGATAACGACCCACTGATACCCACCAATCCGGATCACCCGCTTTGATGGTGTCGATGTAATGTGTTGACAATAATCGGGCGGTATAATGTAAGTTAATCGTGGGATCCAACGCCTGCAGTGGTGTTGCAAACTGATCGTGATGCGCAGGCATGTAAATTTGGCCAATGCCCACGGCAACCCGCCCAATCTCACCGCGTTGTTTGGCTTCATACATCGCCAGCATTAACGCAACTTCTGCCTCATGGCGGGTTTTGTATTGATAGCCTTTTTCATTGATATTCAACGTCCATGGCCAGGGAATAAATTTTCCGTTAAGTGTCCTCCCGCTTTCCTGTAAACCCATGGAAAATAATATTTCTTCCGGAATGCCATACAATCCGGCAATTTTTTTATACGCGAGTGGAATGTCCAGTGATGAATTTCCAAAGGCAGAATTCATGCAAATGAACAATGTGATAGCAGCCCAGATGATTTTCATAACGGAATCCTCATCAATTTTCCATCGGTATCCTGCTTATAGAGACTCGGTAATTTTGGGGCGGGGTTGCCATCCGATTTTGAAATGATTGCCAGCATTCCATTTTCCCGATTGAGGGTAATTTGTTTGACTTTGACGCGCTCCACGGACACATTGGCCAATTTCGCCCACTCAAAAATCACCTCATCGGTTTTGCCATTGGCATCCAGTAAAAATATATCGAGTTTCGCCTGGGTATCATTCAGGGTTTTCATCAAGGCACGACAAGCAGCATCACAAGAATTGACGCTGATAAATAATTTCAACTTGTCATGCAGCGAAATGGTGTCGAGCGCAATGCGTTTGGTTGACATAAATTCCAGGTATTGGGAATGCACAATTTCCCGTTCACGGTTGTAGAGCGCTTGAAATTCTGCCGAGGCATCTTGTCGCCACTGATCGAGTTCCGCCTCTATGCGGGCATAACGTCGTTTTTCACTTTTTGATGCAGTATAAAAACTGAGAATTTGTAATGGTGTCGCATGATGATCCCATTTCGCCCAGGGACTGTTCGCGATCAGGTATTGATAGCGTGTCCACTCTTGCTCTGTCAGGTGCCAAAAATCCCAGGCATTTTCAGACACCTGGCTATAACGACTTAATCCCCAATCGCTGTAGTTGTTAGAGATAGCCTTTGATTCTGCCGAAGTAAACGGCGCAAGCATCAAGGACAAGAAGCAAAGTGCGACCACATTCATTACATCACCAGCTCTTTCACTTGATCGTGTACACGGAACGTTGCTTTACGCGTGTTGGCATCTACAGAGAGCACTTGCCATCCACGCCAGGAATCACCAACGGTTAACAGTTCTGAATAGTCCAGGCCTTCTTTCAGTGTGACAAAACCGGTATTCCCCCAACCCCGGACGCTGACAATCGACACTGTATTGACCGGTTCTTTTGGTTTTGCTGCAGCAAGGGTTTTGGCTTTTTGAATAGCCAGTATTTTTTTCTGGTCTTCCAATTTTTTGACGGTTTCATTTCGGAAGGTGGCCATATTTTTTTCAATCGTTACGATGCGATTGATCACTGTTTCTCTCGACATATCGCTGTTCGATAAGGCTATTCTGATGTCGGATAATTCTTTTTTCAGCGAGTCATTTACCTGATGCTGATCAGCGAGCAGTTGAGTAATTTGATTTCGAATAGGCAGTAGCGGATCTGGCTTTTGATCAGGCTGAATGCCAAACACGGACAACACCTTGTCTTTTGCAGTGTCTGAAAAAATCAGCGTTCCTGAAATCAGAGTCGATAAAATAACGGACAGAAAAACCATCAGTACCAAATTCAGTTTTCCGGATTTTTCTACCGACGTATTTCTTTTTTCCGGGATGGCTATTCTCTCGGTATTGTCATTTGGAAATTCCGGTAATTCCTGTACAGACATAGTGACCTCATTAAATAATAACGAAAAATGATTTAAATAAATTTCTTGAATTGTTTGGTCGCCGTAAAAATGGCAAGTCCGAAGAGTGCCATCACCGGTAAAAACACCACAGCGGGATGCAGTGATATAGGCGCCGTCAGGTATCCACCAAAACTGAAAAATACAAGCGGCACTACGGCGCGTTTCGCACGGTGATAAACAAACGCCGATTCCATTGCACCGCAGGCACGACGAATATCACGCTCAACCAATCCATCAATAAACGCCACCACACCCACTAAAATAAATCCCGTAATGGCAGACACACTGATTGCCAGCCGCACAGTGAAAATAAACAGGGTGTTGAGCATGGCTTCCAGTCCGTAATAGGCGATATAACCTGCCTGGCTTGTGACATTTTGCGCGAGCGATTCTGAAAAACGGCGCAGCCCCAAAAATGAAATACAGTTTTCGGTGAACGTCATGAATTGAATGGCGATATCTCGGGGGTAAACACCCAAAATCATATTGCGATTAAAATCAATTAAATAATCCAATTCGGTTTCCAAAATCTGTTTGGAATGTTCAGGCCCCCAAAACCAGATCATGCCAGCCCACTCAATCACGATAGAAAGCACGATTGCCAGAAATGACCATTTTAGAAATCGAAATCCATTACCGAGGGTCGAGGCAAATAACCAATCCCAGGGGCCGTGATGGTGTTTTTTTCGTGGCTTTGTAGGCTGTGTATTGGTATCCGCCATTACGCCGCCCTCAGTGGTTTGATGTCATACCAGCTATCGTTGATTGCCGCTTGATCGTAAATCACGCGCATTTTTTGATAGAGGAACGCGAGATCTTTTGGCAGCTCGCCTGTTTCTTTGAAGAGCGGTAATCGAATTTTATAAAGACGTCCACCGAGCATCGCAAAACAGTGGCCTTTCGGTAATCGAGTCAAATCACCTGCGGTTACCATGCTGACTTTTTCGCTGGAGATACGTTGTTGGGCGTTGGACGTAAAATCATTCGGCGAATCAGGATTAGTATCATCAGTGGTTCCGGATACCAGTGTCATATGATCAACCCGCACCTCTGGTAACAAATCAGTGATTAATTTTGCGGTCGCTAATTCTTTGACACGCAACATAATGACGTTACCCAAATTCCCTACGACTTGACCCGCTTTTGCTGCATTTCCGAATCGCGCAATAATGTCGGAGAGTGTTTGTGTGTAAACCGTTAATTGATATCCGGCACCACCGGATTTGTTCGCCATAGGCACGAACTCTTTGCCGACCAATTCATTGAACTCATCACCATGAATACAAATTCTTCGACGCTTTGCGAGCTTTACCAATTCTTCCGGCAATCCGAGCGTCACGTCATTTTTATAAATTTCACCGGCGCGTGACGTTAAATCCGCAAACATCGAATTACCCACCGCTTGCGCGACTTCAGCATCCGACAACGCATCCAATCCGACATACACAATGCCGCCAGTGCGAATAATATGATCCCAATCAAAAATCGGTCTGGGATCTTCCAGATCATCGTAATTCGGCGATAATAAATCGCGCACAGATCCTGCGGTGAGTTTTTCCAGTAACGGAAATAAACTCGCGACCAATTTGTCGTAGAAACTTTTTTCGTATTCAAATGTTTTGATCAGTGCAAGCGCAACCGCATCATTAATTCCGGATTGCTTGAATATTTGTGCTGCAGCCCAGGCACGACGATCCCGCGATGCGGTGGCTTTATCCTGTTTAATATCGCTGTTAACAATATCGTTGACTGTCTTGCGCCAATCACTCGCACCGGCACGTCGTAATTCGTTTTGGTATTCCGGTTTATCAAACAGGTAGGACAGGTAATCGCTTAACAGCGGATCTAAATCCGAGCCGTAACGCAGCAATGCATCATAGGTAATCGTGGTGCCGAGTGAATTGAGTGCACGCGAAATAATATTCACATAGCGCCATGTAAATTCTCTAAATGCGGCAGAATTCCCTTCACCCGGTAATTGGCCTGCAATTCTTGATGCGGGTTCCGTGATACGACCAAAACTGCCTACCGGGTTATAGCGTGCGGAGATTTCCGGAAAGCCCAAATGAAAACAATAAAACTGATGTTCGCGTCCTGCTTTTACCGCTTCAATGTAAGTGCGTTTTAATAAATCCGGATCGCCTTTGGGATCAAACACAATCACCACTTCATCGTTGTGAATATCCTGCGCAATTAATATTTCGGCCAAACGTGTTTTACCGACCCGTGTGGTACCCACAACAAAGGTATGTGCAACACGCTCGGCCTGTGCTTCATAAATCGCTTGTTCGGCTTCCCATAAACCGACTGCATGTAATGCCGGTAATCCTTCCGAGTACGGTATGGGCGCAAACGGATTGAACCAGGCTTTTTTACAGGTGATCGATTCCATCCATCGTGTGTAGGTAGATCGTCTCACGATTTCTTCAAATTTGCGGGCCGCTTTGTAGCTTGACTGATGATGGCGGTTTCGGTGGTGATCATTTTCCCGTAAATCAAAATCGAATCGGCGTTGTGTATGTCGCGCTGTCCATTCAAAACCCAATCCTAAAAATAATTGTTGCTTGCTGATCTCGATGTCATTTGAATCAATTTCGTATTTTGGCAATACATGCAATTCGTATTGGTATTTTAATAATTTTCTTGCCTGTACAAATCGTTGTGCACATCGCGCAAATAATCCCGCACCAATGCCAATCGTCAATGAGGGCGTGCTCAAAGCTCCCATCAACACAGTGGGTGATATCAGTGTTAATGAACCCGCCAGGAAATAAGCAATGGATGAACTCATTTCAAACGGCGGGCGCAATAAATTTTCAACAGGATGTGTATTCATGGCGCAGATGATAGGGAGATCAACGAGTAATTCAGCAAACAATCTGAAATTCGCATGTACAGATTGTTTGTCGATATTTGAAAAAAAAAGCGGTACAAAAGATATAAGGGTTAATCGCACTTATCCGCTTCGCGGAAAGAACGGGCTGACTCTCCTTGTTAATCCGAGTAAGCCCGTTCGGGAAAGTGCCAAAGGTAAAGGCAAAGCAGAAGGGTTAATTTTTTTTGAAAGGGATAAAGGGCTGTCAAATGGGAAAGGGCTTGAAAAAGTGAAACGCAAAAAGCTAAGAGCAAACGAACTATGAACGACACACAAACACTGAAAACCGTTTTGACTGATCTCAACAAAGGGCATTGGCTACAACCGCTACAGTCACTGGTGACCAAGTTTCGACGGCTCCCGGAGGAAGACAGCTTCGAGACAGAACTGCTCAATTTGTTATTGCAATTAAGGGCCGATTTTTTTAAAGATTCATCGCTGCCATTGCATTCTCTGGTGGCAATCCGGATCAGTAACCTGGTCAGTTTCAGTTATCGATTTTCAGCTGCTGATGGAACGCCATTAAACCCATTGCAGGATCCGGAAAAATCATTTGCAACCTCAGTGTTATCCCAGGCACAACACGCCTATCCAGCACCCGACATTATCCGTCGATGGTCGCGTGAGCATTTGACATGAAGTTATTGTCTTTCCTGAAAGCTGATGCGCTTTTCAAATCGTTAAAAATTGATTCTGAATTTTCAGAACTACGACAACTGGCCAGTCTTGAAGCCAGTGCATTTGAGCAATTGGTGTATGAACCAATTTGCAAATTTGCCGAATGGGTACAGCTGGCACCGGCCAGTCAATCTCACCATCATGCAGGGCCTGGTGGTTTGATCAAACATACACTGGATGTGCTCAGAATTGCCTTAAAAAAACGACGGGGCTTACAACTGCCGATTGGCGGCAGTGTGGAAGAAATCAATCGTCAACGACACATTTGGACGTTCGCTATTGTCACCGGTTGTTTATTGCATGACATTGGAAAATTGTCGTCATCCATTCGCCTGAACGTCATTAGATCAACCGGTGTTAACCGGTATTTTTGTCCGCTGGCACAAAATCTGGAGCAGCTGCTTCAGGATAAAACTGTGTTGGGTTATCAGGTAGTTTTTGAGCCGTCAGCATACCGTTATCACGAACAATTATCGGTATTGCACTTGAGTGCGTTATTACCGGCGTATGCACAGGCCTGGCTGATCAGTGCACCCCACATTATGAAACCCCTGATTAATTTTTTATGGGGCGACCGTTACGAATCGGGAATGATTGGCAGCATTATTGAATTTGCCGATGGCGAATCCACTGCGCGCGATCTGCAGCTTCCTTCATCCACTGAACGATTCAGTAATCAGATTCCCGCTATTGAACGTTACATCAATCAGGTTAGACATTTACTCATGTCAGGCGTTGTTAAAGTCAATCAAAACGGCGGCATGGCCTGGATTGAAGGAGAATTTATTTATTTTGTGTGCAGGCCACTGGTTGAGAAATTAATTCAGGAATTGAATGCCCAGGGATTACGGAACCTGCCACAGGATCCATTACGAATTTACGACATGCTGCAGGAACATGGATATGCCATTCCCACAGAGGATGGCAAGGCAATTTGGTCTATCAAAGTCAGCGCTGGAAACGGAAAAAACGAGGATGGCTCCGGAAACTATAGCCATAAATTTACTTGCTTAAAATTTGAAGTCCGGAGACTGATAACACCGACAAAAAGCTTTCCCCCCTTCGAAGGAAAAATTGAAATCGCTCAGGCGAATGAACCAGAGCCTGATGTGAGTTCACAAGATACTGTTATTCCAATCAGGCCAACGTTAGAAAATGAAAAAATAATATTGGATGCTGATGAGCAGAGGATGATCGGAAAAACTGACGCTGAATCAGATACTGATCACAAGCCACCTGAAACTGCTGAGGAAATTGAAAAAATCATTCCGGATGCTGCAGCAGAAACTGCAGTGGAAAATGGTAGCCATTCGCAAGACACGGCGATGGACGCTGAACACCATTCAGCAGGCATATTGGAAAAATTACGAAAGGAATCTGGAAAGGAAACGACAAAAACAAAATCGGAATCTGGCGTAAACAAAACCGTGAATGTTTATGCTGACACTATGCCATTACAACCTCTATTTGATTATGCAGAGGCAGATGCCGCTCATCGTTTTATCAATTGGTTGCGTCGTGGTTTGATAGAAAAAACCATTTTAATTAACAATCCCACGGCAGAAGTCCATATTGCCGAAGAGGGTGTATTTGTAGTTGCCCCCTCTATTTTTAAAACATTTTTGATGCGTCACGGTATATCACCCGATAAACATAAAAATTTTGTGAGGCGTATTAATACGCTCAAACTTCATATCAGAAATGGCGATCTGAATATCCATCCCTATTGGGTGTCTGGAAAAAATCGGAAAACCAAAATCAACGGATACCTGTTTCCCTTCAACGTATTTTATGAAGAGGGTATGCCAATACCCAAGAAGAACAAATTTTTGATCCGGAATCTGGAAGATACAGTGACGTCATCGGATGAATAATGAAATCGAACAATACTATTTGCGAATGCAATCTACGCATTGACGAAGCTCTACAGAAAACACACTAAATTTTGCAAAAAACAGGAGGGTAGTGAAAATGCTTGAATCGAAAAAATAAAACAAATTCAATTTCCGTTTATTCATGCGCCATGCGTATTTTGGTAATTATAACCGATTATTTCCATGTGAAATTGATCACAATTTTAACGTTGATCACGACGTCAATCTGTAGATAATGGCGCTCGTCCAAGGTTGACCCGTATTTTGGCCATGCAGGAGCAAATGTTTAATGCAATTAAAATCCCTCGTCGAAGAATTTATTCTTTCCCATTCTTACAATGCGATATCTGACAAACGTTATCGCACATGCATGAATGTATTTATTTTACGTGGCAATATCACAACACTCGATCAGTTTTCAGAACAATCTGTAATCAAATTTCGAACCGAAAGCATCAAATGTGTCAGGGCGATTACCTGGAATGGTTACGTCAAACAGCTTCGAATCATATTTAATTATGCTG
>CBFGPN010000062.1:0-19303 GCA_965650675.1 uncultured Cellvibrio sp. | reverse complement strand
ATTTTCAAATTGAATCTCTACTTTGTTTTCGAAGGTCTCTTTTGAATCGTCAAATCCCTCAGAAAAACAGCTGTATATTTCATCGAATGCACCTTCCAGATCTAGTCGCTGTTCATGACGAGTAATGTAGCTTTTTCGATCAATAACGAATCTCTGTAGAAACTCATCAAAAACACGATAAGCATGAAAGCGAGACCAGTCAAAATTATCATCTCTAATCAATTAAATACCCCTTGGCTTCAAAATTACCTAGCGTTACTTCCTTAATAGAAACAATGTAGTTCATGAGATATACAAAAGAAAAAGCTTCTAATGGTAGTCATTCAATCTGACTTTAAATGTTTCACTATCTTTTCAGGGATTATAAAAAGGCGACCACGCGTTCTAGTCAAAGCCACATATAACTTATTTTTTGTTAGACCAGCAATCGTAATTTGTTCATTTTTCTCAAACTTCTTCAGAGTACTGTCGTTCAATACAACACAAACATCTTCGTAATGATCCTCGCCTTTGCAATCGCCCCAATTCTTGGAGAAAAATGGATACTTTTTACTATTTTGATAGAACAATTTGATAACACTATCATCATTTATGACCTGCTCAGCCTCTTCCCATGTGGAAAAATTGTAGATACCTGTTTCATCATTCCGATGTGATTCTATAGCTATTTGTAAATTCTCTTGAACAAAACGGCATATGGTCGGGCTGCACCTGTAGCTATGACTTAACGTGTCTTCATCAGGTTCAAACCCCATCTCTATGAACTTCTTTTTATAAGATTCGAATTCACCGTGAAGATTTTTGTTAACATTCGCATCTCTGCTTGTATCAAATGTATGCTGAAAAAAATCACCTACGAAATGCATATCAAGGTCGCTGCGGGCGATTTTGGCTAGAAAGTTAAAATCATGTCCTCCAAAATCTTGAACTTCATCGATCATCAACACATCATAGTATTTTTCCAATCTTGCTTTTACATCAGTGATAATCTCCTTTTGTTCAATAAATCTCGCTAGGCGGTTAGCATAAAGCCAACCGCTTGATGAAATGTATCTAGCATCTCCTTTTGCCATGCGGTTCGTGTTTTCGTTAAAAACTATCCCTTTTGCATTCAACCTCATGGACAAAAATGGCTTGAAACAAAACGTAAAAAGAAACGAAAAATACGATACGACTTTTATGTTATCTGGCATATAACCAAATTTTTCAGCTACTTTACGTTTCAGGTTTTCTGAATTACTTATTGTATATGTGATAAGTAAAAATCGTTTCTCAAGATCAAGTTTTTTGACCAGATAAGAAGTTTTTCCTGAACCTGCAACAGCGAATATTAAGCACTTATCCACTGTATAGCATCCCTGATATATTGAGGAACTTGAAAATTTTCATTTATGTTTTCAAGGATTTTTAGTGCCGCCTCGGCCTTGTTTTTTAGCATCCATTCTTGAACAGTTAAAGTTTTTCGACCTTCACCGAACTGCTCCTCACAAAATGCTACATTGTCACGGTATAAGCACACTTCAAGAGTGTAACGTTCATTATTCTGGTCTGCGAAAATACTATAACCTTCGTGTGGATAGTCCTCGTAAAGATCAACACAGTTCGCCTGATAATCTCTGTCATTATCTCGAATCACGGCAGTTTTAATATTTAACAGTGCTGCTACTTCAAGGTATCGCTTAAAACTAGTACCACCTACAGAAAAAATATGCACGCCATCCTGATCTGGCTTGTGGCCAGTCTGCATTTCATAGAACTTATCCATTAGGATATATTCTGAGTCGCCTTCCACGAGCAAAACCTTTTTAGATAAAACAAAATCCAATATCTCGTGATATGGAGCTTTAATAAAAAACTCTGCTGTATCATCTGATAAATCAGTTAGCGTTACCGGCTGAATTGATTCTGGATGCATAAGAATAGTATTTCTTAAATCGAGCCGTGAACTAATCATATTGCTGTGCGTTGCAACAACCAATTGCTTATCATCAGAAGCCGCAATGAGAGAGACCAGCTTTTTCATATTGATATGACTCAAATGATTTTCTGGCTCTTCTATCAAAGCAATGTCAATTTTATGCTTAATTCCTTCGCTCTTTTTCAGTGCAAATTCAGCCTTAATAAAGCACTGCTTTCCTTTACCTTTATTTTCTATACCAATTTCATTTTCAATTATCGTCAAATCCATTTTCAAATTTGATTTACTATCGCTTTTCAAACCAAACGAATAACCAGATATTCTGTTATTCAAATCATTCAAGTTGTCCTGCTCAAAACGAGTCTTTGCTTGTCGATACTCAAACTGATGTCTTGCGATTTCAATATCAGTTGCCCACGTGTTATACATATCTTCCACATATTCCCTAACAGCATAATCATTTCCAATCTGCGAAGTATCAATCAGGATGTGCCTAAGGAATTTTTTATAGCCTGAATATGCATCTCCCTGAAACGTAGTAAATTTAACCTGATAAAATTCAAATGGAAAATTTGCTTCGTCTTGATCTAGTATTTCCCTTATATCTTTGCTGTATTCTTCACGAGGACAAAATTCCATTCTCAAGCCGTCACAATCAACAGATTCGGAATTATTACGTCCGAATAATGCTTCATTATTTTGTTCATTCAGCCATAGCTCTACATATGTAGTCGGTAATTCCTCATATCTTTTATCGGTCTGCAAAAATTCATCTACAGCATTTTTATTAATAAGCCTTTCAAATCCAAGCTTTTCAATTTGTTGTCTATTGCCACTCAGAACTAGGGCAATAGCAGAGAGGATTGAACTTTTACCGGATTCATTTTCGCCTATAAGAATGTTAAGCTTTTCATCAAGCAATATTTCAAAACCTTGAAACTTTTTAAAGTTATGTAGTTTTACTCTATTGATAACTCTCATATAATTTTCCGTGGGTTTAGCTCTTATATTTCTTAGTTTAAAACTCGAACGTCCGCTTCAGCACAAATCAGAAATCCCCACCTCAAACAAACGCCCCTCAACTTCCGACTATCTCCAAATCCCTCCATCAAACATCGCCAAATATTTTTTTATCAGTTGGCGCACGGAATCGCCGAAGGTTTGTTTAAAGTGATCTGATACAGAATTAATGTTTTATGTTATCCGCATCGTCTGCATTTCAATTTTGAAAATTTCTATTCGTTGTAATGGTTGCAAGAGAAACTCTCGCTAATTCATTATTCTTCTGCTTTACACCACTTTAGCTGAAAAATATCAGGGCGAGCAATTTCAATTGATTCAGTGACTGGATTTTTTGTCAGAACACACATGGACGCAAAAAATTGCGCCAGACATCGGCTATTGATTTGATCAGCTAGATTCCTGCCTTCGCAGGAATGACGATGAATTTCGCAGGATGACGATGAATTTCGTAAGAATGACGATGAATTTCGTAAGAATGACGATGAATTTTGTAAGAATGACGATGAATTTTGTAAGAATGACGATGAACTTTAAAAAAAACGGGCAAAAACTTTCAAATTTCTGCCCGTTTTTTTATTAACGATTTAACTCACATTAAAAATGATAACGAACATCCCCGACCACGCTGCGCAAATCACCATAACCACAGTCGTTGTTCAGTGAACGGCACCAGGATACGTAGGTTTTGTCGGCGAGGTTTTTGGCGTTGAGGCTGAAGTCCCATTGACCGAAGGTGTAGCCCACCATTGCGTCATAGAGTGTTACTGCATCGACTTCCGGTGTGCCATTGGCTCCGGTCACGGTACCGGTATGGCGCGCGCCAAGGGCGAACTTCAGGCCGTTTTCCAATTGGTAGCGGCCCCAGACTGAACCGAATTTTTCGGCGATGGATGACAGGCGTTTGTTGGTGCTGTCTTCAATGGCGCTCATGTCGGCGTAGTTTGCCAGGAGTTCAAATTGTCCCCATATTTTCTTGATTTCAATCTCCCAGCCATCGGTGACAGCACCGACCTGACGGACACCTTCAGGTGTCAGGCCCTGCACTATGCGGCGCTCCTGTTCAATATCAAACAAGGCGAAGGCGAGGGATAAATCCGAAGGAGACAGGTATTTGACTCCCACTTCTTTCTGTTCACCGATTGTGGGTGCCAGCCCCAATCCATTGTTGGTACCAAGGTTGGGAGCGAAGGCATCGCTGTAGCTGATGTAAGGTGAAATGCCATTATCGAATTTGTACATCAGGCCGATGTGTTTGGTGGTTTCCTCGTCCTTACGTACATAGTCGGGTGTGGTGCCAATGTTCAATACCGTGCTTTCGGAATCATCCCGACGCAGTGCGGCCGACAGCACTACCTTGCCAATTTCGATGTGATCAATCAGGTAAATGCCGGTTTGGTCAATAGCGTTATCAGGGCGATCTGTTGTTGGCAAATTATCGAGAGCGAGTGTGCCGTAGACCGGGTTGTAAACGTTGAAGGGTGTGGTGTTGACGCTGGAATGATAGTTGCGCTCTTCCCACATGGCGTTCTGATAATCAACACCAAACGCCAGCCTGTGATGTGTAATGCCGAGATTAAAATCACCTTCGAGTCGCAAGTCGAAACTATCAATATCTGTTTCGCGGTCAGCCATATGAACTGTACGCGGCATATTGCCGGTATCAGTCGGGATGGCTCCCACTTGCGTATAGATTTCGCGGGTCTCACCGAGGGATTGACTCTGCCGTGCTGTCAGTGCCACGCCCCATTGCTCATTGATCGATTGATTGATAATCAAAGTGGCGTCATCGCGATCAGTGTCGTAGCGATCCCAGCCTGGCTCTCCCGCAAAAGTTGTGGGATCGATTTGGCCCAGTGGGGCCGGATCGATAGTGCCTTTTGATGGCAGGAATTGTGAGGATACTTTGCTGTCGCTCTCCTGATGATTCAGCAGCAGCGTTATTTCTGTGTCTTCACTTGGGCGCCAGGTGAGCGATGGCGCTATCAACAATGCATCATCATTGACGTAATCGACCTGGGTTCCGCTGTCTCTCTGCAATGCAACAACGCGATACAACCACTTGCCCTCTTCATCGAGCGGCCCCGTAACATCAGCCGCAATTTGAGCGCGATCATAAGAACCTGCCTGAGCCCAAATCTCACCTTGCTGCTCCTCTTTTGGCCTTTTGGAGATGGTATTGATGATGCCACCCAACTCAGACTGGCCATAAAGTACGGACGACGGCCCCTTCAATACTTCAATTCGCTCCAGCGAATAAATTTCGGTTCGCGCACTGTTGTAAAAACCGTAGATGGAACGCAATCCATCCTGATAAGCCGAAATATTAAGGCCACGCACCGAAGCCCAATCACCGCGCGTATCAAAACCATAGCGACCCGCATAAACTCCGGACGAGTAAAGCAGTGCGTCCTGGATATTTTTGGCACCCGTCTCACGGATGAACTCCTCTTCAATCACGGCAATTGAAGAAGGCATCTCGTGCACCGGGACTTTCAATTTGGTTGTTGCCGCCGGTTTTTCCATATTCACCAGGGCAGAATCAACTGCATCAGCAGTAACTTTTACTGTTTTTAGCGTCTTTACCTCTTCACTCGAAGACTGTGCCAATGCATTCATCGACAGGGCTGAAGCTACTGCAACTGCTAGCAGACAAGGTTTGGGGGACATCTTTTTCATACTATTGCTCGGGTTGTTTTTGTCGCATGAATCTTAATGATAATAGTTATCAATTTCAACAATAAACAATAGTTTTATAGCTTTGATTAACAGATGATATTTAATATCGTTAAAGACAAAATATCACATAAAGAAAGTAAACTTAAATATACCTTTGATTATTAACTATGCTAAAGTACATTAAAGTATACCTTTGAGTTAGGGCATTCCTATGAGCAAAGAAACCAGGCAAACAAACCAATTATCACCCGCACTCGCTCGGGCACTGCCCGATGCCGACAAACAAGCATTACAGGGATTAATTGATTCCTATAAAAATCAAGGTTCAGCCCGAGTGCTAAAAATTCAAGAGAGCAAACCGAACTCAACCTTCATGAGCGACGCAGTTTCTGTAGTCAAAAAACTGGATTCAATTAAACAGTTTAAGGTGAGCCATTACGACGACTTATCCCGCTCGACATTATTTTTATCAGCATCGAATATTAAAAAGTTGAAAAGGTTTGACCAATTTTATGCCGCTAACACAAATATAGAAAAATCATCCGCGCCTACCGATAAAATTTTAGTAACCTCTGAAGATGCCTATGGCATAACAATAAAAGACATTCGAAAATCCAAAAAATTATCTCAGGCTAAACTCGCGCTGTTGGCAGGAGTCAGTGTTTTATCGATTAAAAAAATTGAAAAAGGTATAGGCAACCCTTCGCTCAAAACAGTTTTAAAAATAAATGAAGTGCTTAATCTCAAGCTGGCTTTGATATGAACCTGATAGCACTCAAGGTTAAGTTCAACAATCAAATCTGCGGCGCATTGACCAAAATTATTTTTGATAATGGCGAACACACCTTCATGTTTCATTATGATCTTGACTACCTATTGGACGAGGCATCTCCCGCTATTAGTTTGAGTCTTCCAAAACGGAGCAAGCCATTTTATTCACATCAACTCTTTGGTTTTTTTGACAATATGATTGCTGAGGGCTGGCTGAAAAGGGAACAAACCAAACTGCAACGTATTGATGAAGATGATCACTTTTCACTTTTATTAAACAACGGTCAGGATCTGCCTGGGGCAGTCACGGTAATCTACGATGAACAACTGTCTAATTTGCTTAAAGACAATTTCAAAATCCAAATACCCTGATTATCACGATAAGTGTGTTGTATCCGCATTTGGGTCAATCAATATACTGCCGAAACTGGATGGCACCGCTGATGATTTTTATCGCGAAGCAAGAAAAAAAAGTAAAGGATTTAGTTTGTCCGGTGTGCAAGCAAAAATGGGACTAGCGACAAGTTTTAATGAGGGGAAAGGCAGCATCCTTCTTTCGAATCTACACAGCACGCATATTTTAAAACCTTGTCCTCCGGGTTACCCCAATCTCCCCACCAATGAACATTTGAGTCAGCGAATTATGAAAGCCTTGGGTTTTGACATTCCTGAATGTGGCGTTTTGAAATTTTCTGATGACTCACTCGCCTATTTCATCAAACGTTATGATCGCCGTGAAGACGGAAGCAAAATTCATCAGGAAGATTTATTAGCCGCATTGGGCATCACCAACTCAGATGAAAATATTAAATACACTGGAAGTTATGAAATGGTTGCCGCTGTAATGACAAACATTGGCGGCATTCAGTTGGCAGCTGAATTTATTAACAGGGTTATGGCGGCTTATTTAATTGGCAACGGCGATTATCATATGAAAAATATCAGCCTGATTTACCCCGAACCCAATAGAGTGACGCTCTCCCCCGTCTATGATTTTGTCAACACCGCTCTATACGGCGACACCGAGCTTGGTTGCCTTACTCTTTTTACAAACGAACAGGAAGAGAACATCAATGATTTCGATGATTTTTACGGCTATAAAAAAGACGCTTTCGTAAAACTGGCAGCCCGGGTTAATCTACGCAAACAGGCAATCGAAGAATTTATTCATTCCGTTCAAAAAAAACAGGATGATATTTTTTCACTAATCGAAGCATCCAGTCTGGATGCTCAACAAAAAATTCAATACAAAGACATCTTCGAACAACGCCTCATGTACTTAAGCTAAAATCCGTAGTCTGTGGTATGGATGAATAATGATGGAGATGATAGATTAAGCCTTCACTTTTTTGCATTTCATCAAATCAATACATCCAAGGAGTTTTTATGTTACTAACCACTACACCTAACATCGAAGGCAAAACCATTACGCAATATTGTGGTGTGGTCGCGGGCGAAGCGATTTTAGGTGCGAATTTATTTAAAGATTTATTTGCAGGCATTCGCGATTTGGTTGGCGGGCGTTCTGGAACTTATGAACGTGAGTTGCAAAAAGCGCGTGAAATTGCGCTGGAAGAAATACAAGAACGTGCGCGTGAATTAGGAGCCAATGCGGTAGTCGGTATTGATTTGGATTACGAAGTGATTGGTCAGAACGGCAGTATGTTGATGGTGTCGGCGAGTGGGACGGCGGTGGTGGTTAAGTGAATGGGGCTGAGACAGCCCCGCATTTCGTTACACTTCATACGGGCTACTACATCCTATTCAAGTGCTGCAAGATATTACAAAAAAGAGCGCCTTGACCAATCGCATCATCAAGCGCTTTATGCGTATGCGGAAGTTCATCGAACCATTCTTTTGGCATATTCTTTTTTGAAGCTGATCTATAGTCAGATTGCAGCGCGACCATCGCCAATGTTTTTATGTCTAAAGCAGAATGCGAGAAAGGTGAATGACCCACAAACTTTATGAGATACCAATAGATAAACATAAAATCATAAGCAACTGGATAACCAACGAACACCAACTTTCCATTTAATGAATTAAGCCATTCGACATAATTTTTCATAGCGAATTCCGGCTTAACCAGATTACTACGACAATATGCCCAAGCTTCTGTTTGCATTTGCCACCATTTAGAAGTTTCCTCGTCCGCTACAGCACCGGACAAACACTCGAGGTTAACTTCAAATGTTGAGAGAAGCTGTTTGTCACGTGTATAAGCTGCCGATCCAAAACTTAACATGGAGTTTTGACCCGGAATAGGGCCATCTGCTTCGACATCTGTACTTATGTAAATTTCACTCTTCATCATATTTAACTTTTTTGCTTCGACCACGCCATTCTCACATTGAACCAAACTGAGCTTCAATTAACTTATAAAAAATTACTAATCAAAATTACTGAAAGATCATCCTGCAAGTTACCTGTTGTTTTTTTCGCAAGATCGGCAATCTGTATCGCCTCACAATCATTTGAAAGCAAATGTTTTATGTCGTTTCGATTTACATACTTGAATAGGCCATCGGAACCTAATAAAACATACTTCTCCAGATACATAGGACCAAATCCAATCGGTACACTTTTTCCGCTGCCTATGAGTGGTTTTAAGTATTGCATGGAGGTCAGCTCATAATCATATTCAAGGTTAAAAATCCACGCCTCCGAATCACCCACACTCGCACCAACAATTACACCATCCATAACCTTGCCAATTATAGCGGTAGCTTCACCTCCTTGCCGTTCATCCCACAATTCAATATCAACTTTTCGAAGAAAGGATTCGAAATCTTCAGGTACATCGAAGCCATCAATGCGCGTTAACTCTTCGAAAGCTTCAATAATATAAGCACTCGCCTGAGCACCCTGCCCTGTTCCACCAGCACCATCGGCAATACAAAACCATATGGATGACCCAATCTCCTTGATATACAAGGCATCATCACCGTTTTTGTTTCGCTGTTCCAAATAGCTGCTGAATTTGTACATAAGTAAATTGTTTTACATCAAAAGTCTGGAATCCAGATTGAATCATAACCTATTATTTTTTTATAAACAGATTCTATTTAAAAGAGGCCTTTGCACGAATCCATTTTTGTTTAATTTCACTTCGTCATCCCTGCGAAGGCAGGGATCCAGCCTTTGATTTCATTGAAATTTTTTAACTGCTGGATTAGCTTCGCTGGTCTGACGGCTGCCTTCGCAGGAATGACGATTAATTTTGATTCGTGCAAAACTCCCTAAAAAAACGGGCAGCCCCTTTTGGAAACTGCCCGTTTTACACCAATCATTTAATTCAATAACGCCAGCTGATCGCCCCCATTACACTACGCGGCGCACCATAGTTAGCTTGGCCCCATTGCGGGCTTAGCAAATATTTTTCGTCGGTGATGTTGTTGAGGTTGAGTGACAAAGTGAGATTTTGGGTCAGGCTGTAGCGGGCGAATAGATCCAGCAGTGCATAGTCGCCTTGTACTTTGGTGTTGCCGTAATAAATATCACTCTGCCAATTGAGTGCAGCACCCAGGCGCAATTCCGTCAACATTGGCAATTGATAAGCCGTGGCTAATTTGAATTGGTTTTTCGGAATAAAACGACGAGTGTTTTGGTTATTGTCGTCTTCCACTTTTATGTGGGTGTAACCGCTGCTGATATTTAAGCCTGTGAAAATTTCACCAGCCAATTCCAACTCATAGCCTTCACTTTCAAAACCGACACCGCGATACAGATTTAAACCCGATGTAGTATCACGACCTATCCATTCACCGAAATTTTCTTGCACGGATTCGAAACGAGCCAGTGTGAGAATTGATTTGCCATCAAATATTTCTTGCTTGATACCGAATTCGCGACTTTCACCACGCACAGCACCGAGTGGTTGCAATTCTGCATCAACCCATGCTTGTGGATTAAACACTTCGCTGTAACTTGCATAAAACATGGTGCCAGGAACAGTTTCATAAGTAATACCAAAATAAGGAACTGTTTCATCATCAGATGCAGCTTGTGGTGCGCCATAACTGATTCCGTCCTGATCAATATCAACTGTGCGCGCACCCAGTAAAAATGAAAGCTGATCATTCACGTGCAAGCGTGTTGAAAGATACCAGGATTTTTGATCCTGATTGATATCCGCTGATTGTGATGCAGCATCATAAACATCAAATTCCGGTAGTGGTGTTTTTCCATCAGTCCAGTCAGCACCTATAGGAGCATAATTCCATTCATCGGTATAAATTGAACGACCGGTTAAATGAATATCGGCAACATTAATTCCGGCGACCAATTCATGTTGCTGTCCCCAAAGTGAGAAACTACCGTTCACAAACAAATCGACAATTTCTTCTTTATCAGCGGCCTGATAAAGACTGGCGTGTGCGACCAATCCGGTTTCTGTTTGCGGATCAGGCGCGCCGGATAAATAAAGTGAAGTCCATTCACTATCCAATTTATTTTGTGTGTAGACAGCTTTTGCCATCCAGTTTTCAGATAAATCCTGTTCCAATTCAACGAAGCTACGATTTTGTTCAACGTCCTGATAAGCCCAATCCGGTGCGGTGTTAGTGGATATATCGTAATTCGTCAGTGAGCCATCATCATAAAATAACGGCAAAGCACCGGATGAGTTGCCATCACTGTGGCTATCGTTATTGCTGTGTCCCAAAGTTAATCGAGTGCTATCAGAAATATTCGCAGTAGCAATTCCATAAAATACTGTTAATTCTTTTCCGTAACGATCCAGATAGGAATCACCATCCTGATTTGCGACTACCAAACGGCCATTTAATTTTTCCGCAATAATTGGCCCGGCTATGTCGCCATCAACACGATATTGATTCCAACTTCCCAGGGAACCTGCGAGTGATGCTTGAAAATTTTCGGTTGGACGCTTGCGTAAATAATTAATGGTTGCTGATGGATTCGCCAAACCGGTAATCAAACCGGTTGCACCTTTTACTACTTCGACTTGCTCGTAAATCGCCGTGTCTTCGTGACCTTGCGTCAACCCATAAGAAAACGGAACACCCATACCATCGGTTTGAAAATTCACTATGTCGAAACCGCGCGCTGTGTAATAAGTACGGCCGGTTTCAACCTGCTCAACCGTGACACCGGGAACATAAGTCAGCAATGAATTCACTTCCCGCAGCGAGAAATCCTCAATCTGGTCACGCGAAATTACCGATACCACTTGCGGCGTTTCCAACAGAGTCAAATTCAGCTTGGTCGCCGTTTTGGTTTCCTCGGCTTCGCCATAAATATAAACAGTCTCAATATTGGACTGCGCATAGGTACTGCCACAGGCAATAACCAGACTTGAAATCGCAACTGCCAATCGGGATTTTTGGATAAATAAGGACTTGGAAGGCATTGGGTAGAGGCTCCTGTAATAATTTTGGCGACATCATACAAATGATAATCATTATTATCTAGTCTTTTATTTGCATTTATGTAAAATGGCGCCAATCCATCCGATTAATGAGACTAGTCATATGCCAAAGCCACTGTTTACAACCAAACCTCTTGCCAGCGTTATAAGCACCATCACTTTAGGCGTGATGCTCGCAACCTCCCCCAATACATGGGCGCAAGAAAAACAGGAAGCCTCGGAAAAATCCGAAATGCCTGTCAAACGACTGAACACGGTAAAAGTCAGTGCTGATGCTGAGTCGTCAGATTCACATCTTGATTATTTGAAAAAAGAAAGTGACACCAGAGCTCTGGGTAATAAGACTGTTCTGGACACGCCCTTTTCTATCACAGTGGTTGAGAGCGATGAAATTATTGAACGCGGAGCCAAATCCATCGGACAAATATTTGTTAATGACGCTTCGGTTTATGCGCCAACACCTTCCGCACAAACGGATTGGTGGGGAACACAAATTCGTGGTTTGCCTGTGCGTAATTTTTATGTCGATGATATTCCCATGCTGTTGTATTGGGGTGGCGATTTTCCAATCGAAGCGGCAGAAAGTGTAACCGCACTGAAAGGATTGACAGGATTTATGTACGGTTTTGGTGAACCTGGAGGCGCAATCAGTTACAAAATAAAAAGGCCGACAGAAAATCCTGAAACATTTTTGAATTTTGGTTATCGCAATCCGGGTTTGTTGTCTGCTCATGTGGATACCAGTCACAACATAGGTGATGATTTTGCGTTGCGTGCCAATCTCGCAACAGAACAAGGTACTTCCTACAACGAAAGTGAAACTGATCGAACACTTGCAACTCTTTCTCTTGATAAAAATTTTGGGGAATCAGTCAACTGGTTTACCAGTCTGGTTTACGAGAAAAAAAGGCTTGAAGCTGAACCATTTCAGTTTTATTTTTCTGAATATGATGTTCAAGGTAGCAATGGAAAGTTACCAAAAGTGAATTACGATTACGATGATTTCAACATCGACAATTCTTACTACGATACAGAAACCCTGATGGCATCTACAGGTGTGGAGTGGCAACTCAATAAAAATTGGAATCTCGCATACAAAATTGGTTTTTCACGCAAAGATCATCACTCCAATAAATCATTTGCTTATCTACAAAATAGAGAAGGTGACTATGAAGGTTACGCTTATAATTTTTCAGGCGAACTGGATAATTTTTTCAATCAAGCTATGTTGCAAGGCATTATTTCTACCAACGATATAGAGCATGAATTGGCGATAGGAATAGGTGCACAAAAAGCAACTGATAGCTGGGGCGAGTGGTATTGGGAAAATGATTTCAATGGGAACATCCATCAGGAACAAACTTTCCGTATTACCAGAACACCGGATTTTTCAGTAGAAGACAAACCCAGTTACGAAACCAATCAACACTATGCATTTGCCAGTGACACTGTTCATTTTAATGAACATTGGCAAACTATCATCGGATTTCGTTTTACACACTATGATCTGGAAAGTTTAAATGGAATTCCTGGTTACAGCACTAAAGAAACCAGCCCTACTTTAGCGATAATTTACAAACCAGACGATGAAACCAGTTTTTATGGAAGTTATGTTGAAGGACTTGAGCCAGGCACTAGCGTTGGGGACAATTACGCGAACCAAGGCACAGTTCTTGATGCAACTGTTTCCGAACAATATGAAGCAGGTGTCAAAATCGCAAAAGGTAAATTTAATTACACTGCTGCACTCTTTCGTATTGAAAGAGTTAGCCAAATAGATGTGATGCGTGGTGCAGAACGATATTTGACACAAGATGGACTGGAAACATATGAAGGTATTGAGCTGTCCACTGCTTATCAATTTACAGATAACTTAAACCTCGGATTGGGTGCAGTTTATCTGGATGGCACGATTGAAAATGTTTCAGCTGCAAACGCTGCACGCGAGGGCAACGACCCTGCCTATGCATCCGATTGGCAAGTGGTTGGAAATTTTAAATACAAATTACCTGTGATCCAGGGGCTGACACTCCATGGCAACGCGCGTTACTTCGGCGATTCCTACACCAGCACCGACAACAATTTGAAAGTACCGGGTTATACTCTCATCAATGCAGGAGCCAATTACGAATTTAAAATTCAGGACAAACTCTGGATCCTGAATGCCAATATCAATAACCTGTTAAATGAAAAATATTGGGCAGGCGGTGGCTGGTCATCCGGGAATATGGGCGAAGCACGCAATATTTCATTGAGCCTTAACACGAGCTTCTAATCATTTTATGAAATCCCAATATTCTATGCACAACCAGAAAAGTGAAATGACACCCATTTAACTGTCATTAAATATTCACATTTATCTGCTAGGTGAGCTGCTAACCTTGTGTCATAGCCATAAGAAATTACCGATTCTTATGGCTTTTCATTTTTTACACGAGGATTTATCACAATGAAAACAACAATTCTTTCTGTTTTGCGTCCGCTTGTTTTATTGAGCACCCTGCTCTCCCTTTCTGCTTATGCAACCGCTTATTCACCCGCGAGCTTTGGCAATGCTGCCGAAACTTTAAAAAAATCGGTTACCTTGCCTGCCAGTTTTGGCGAGGGTGTAAAAACAGTTGCGGTCTATTGCCAGGCGGACGTAATGACAACCGGCAACATAAATCAAGTAACCTGTTACGAAAACAGCCCACTGGTTTCCATGCAGTCGGTCACCGAATCGGCTTTGAAGTCAGCCACTTTTTCACCCGCTGCGATTGACGGCAAAACTGTTCCGGTGCGCATGCAGTTCCGTGTAGTTTATTCGCTGAGCAATTCACAAGCGCCGATAACACTTTTGCCAAACCTCGGTACTTTACAAGCACAATACGGTGCAGATTATGTCGCACCACAAGAGCGTTTGGATCAGGGTTCCTGGTATGTGCAATACAGCAGCGATTCACGCAGCACAGGCAAACCTTTCTTTGCTGATTCAAAATTAACTCGCGTTATGGCAAAAGTAGAAGTCGATGGCAACGTGGAATCGGTTAGCACTTTAGAAGCTGCACTGCGTAAAAAAGCCGATGCGGGCAATATCGAATCCGCTTTGAAAAAATCACAATTCATTCCCGGTTTTGTTGCTAACAAACCGGTTGCTATGCATTACATCGCCGTTGTGAATTACAAAAAATAATTTCACAAAAGCTATAACGAAAAACGCCCAACCTGTGTTGGGCGTTTTTTTGTAAATCAGTATTTCACAAAGCCTAATCAATGACCTTTATTGGCTTGGTCTGATTTGTTTCGGGTCGCCCACAAGCTCGCAATAACACTGCCACCAATCAAGGTCACAATCACCCCGAGCGATAGCGCAACTGGCAAGTGATACCAGTTAGCCATCAACATTTTGCAACCAATAAACACCAACACCAGTGCCAAACCGTATTTCAACAGATGGAATCGGTCGGCGACATCTGCCAATAAAAAGTACAAAGCACGCAAACCCAGTATCGCGAAAATATTGGAGGTGGCGACAATAAAGGGATCTGTAGTAATAGCAAAAATTGCCGGAATAGAATCCACCGCAAATACCAGATCGGTAAATTCAATTAACAACAAGACTAAAAACAGCGGCGTGAAATATTTAACACCCAGTTTAATCACCACAAATTTTTCGCCGTGATAATCCGGTGTCATGCGGAGATACTTTCTCGCCAGAACCACCACCGAATTTTTCTCCAGGTCAGGCGCATGATTGGCGAAAAATAACATCCTGACACCTGTAATCAGCAAAAACACACCAAATACATAGAGTATCCAGGAAAATTCTTTGATGGCCCAACTGCCAAGCAATATCATGATAATCCGCATGACGATTGCGCCCAACACACCGTAAATCAGTACCCGCCGTTGATATTCCGCTGGCACATGAAAGGCTGAAAAAATAAGCAGGAAAACGAAAATGTTGTCAACCGACAAGGATTTTTCGATTAAATAGCCGGTTAAAAATTCCAGCCCTTTTTGATCGGCAACTTCACGCCCATAGTTTTCAAGTAAATACCACCAAAGGCCGATGTTAAACGCTATGGCTAACGAGAACCAAAGCAGTGACCAGGCCGCAGCTTCTTTCACACTGACTTTATGCGCTTTGTTACCACCAAATACAAAAATGTCCAGCAGCAACATTAATAGCACAAAAATTAAAAATCCCGCCCACCATTCCCATCCTGCAAAATATCCTGCATTCATATCAACTTTCCCCCGATCATTAAGTTATACCCAGTTACTCACTTTTGCTTTGTTCAGTCTTTTTTCGATTCGCGACTATCACAATAAAATAATAGGCAACTGCCAGGGCTAAAATCACAACACCCGTCGCATAGACGTATTGATGATCCATTTCGTTGAAATCAAAAATGATCACTTTTCTCGATGCCGCCATTAATGCGGTGCCAATGACAATCTCGACTGCCAATCGCGGATTATGATTTTCCTGCGCGTAGAGAATCAGGTTGTGGTAAATCTCGATGGCAATTAACACCGCCATAAATGCACCAAAGGTGGCGAAAATATCTTTGATCTCCAGCAGCATAAATGGCGGTTGCATCAAACGCTGGTAAAGCACGTAGACAATATCGGCGACGCCCCAAATAATGACAAACACCATGATGATCGCAATCAGCACTGACACTTTGCGTATTGCTTTACCCATCAGATTAATCAATCGTGAATTTTCAATATTCATTTTGTTTGCTCCATTCATGCGTTAAAAACAAGATAACCAAAGCGTGAATTGATAATAAATAGGTATGCCCACCAAAATATTAAATGGAAAAGTCACACCCAGTGACGACAACATCGCAAGACCTATGTCGGCATCTTTAATCGCTCGCGAAATCGCGGCAGGTGCTGCAATGTAAGAAGCACTTGCTACCAGTGTGCCGAAAATAAATACGCTGCCTTGTGGTAGATCGAGCAGGCAACCAATAAAAATCCCGATAAATGCGAGACAACAAGGTGCGAGTAAGGCGAAGATCATTAATCGCCAATGACGAAGGGGTAAGGGATATAAATATTTTGCTGTGCAACGCCCCATCTCTAACAAAAATAATGCGAGCAGTGCTTTAAATCCGCCGATAAAAACTGACGACACTTCTTTGCTGGCCTCAGGGCCGTACCAACAACCAATCACCACACCACCGGTCAATAACAACACGCCGCGACTGGTGAGTGCTTCGTGCCAAATACTGGAAATGGATTGTTGGTTGTGCGTGAGTTTTCTGTGCAACACAATCGCGGTGACTATCGCGGGCAATTCCAACAACACCAGATATAAAGTGGTTTGTGGTGCGACAGTTAAATTATTGAATTCTGCATAAGCCAGTGCGACCGCAAAAGTACCGGCACTGGCGGATCCATAATGTGCTGCCAGGCTGGCGCTGTTGGATTGGGACAAAAGTACGAATTTACGTAGTACTGGATAGAGCAATAAAGGAATCAATGCGCCCAGGCTCACCACCAATAAAATGTCCGGCAATAAGGCCCAACTTAATTGGCCATGCAGGGCAAATCCGCCTTTTAACCCGAGGGTCAGCATCAATAAAATACTCAGGGTATCGTAAGCCGCTTGGGGCACTTTCAAGTCCGACTTGGCGACCCCGGCCAACAATCCCAACAAGAAAAACACTATGACTATATCGAGCACAGAACCACTCCTCTGACGAAATTCGCGGCCATTCTTGCCTGATTGCACAATAGATGATAATTAATGTTCATGATTTTTATTATTGATGATCATCTATATATGAGGCCAAAAGTACCCAATGAACGTTCGTCACCTCACATTTCGTTTGTTACAGGTTTACATAGCGGTAGTCAGGACTGGCTCTATCTCGGCAGCGGCCAGCCAATTGCACCTGACACAACCCACGGTTTCCCAACAAATCAAACGCCTGACTGAAGCGGTTGGGCAAGAGCTGCTGGAATTAAAAGAAGGCCGCTACACTACCAGTCATGTGGGGCGTGAACTTTACAACGCAGCGGTCAATGCCCTCGCCTGTTTTGATGATTTCAATTTATTTTTGGATGAATCGCGTCAGGGAATTAAAGGGCATATCCATATAGGTGTGGTGACCACTGCAAAATATTTATTGGCACCGATACTGGCGGCCTTTTCAAAGGATTTTCCCGATGTGCAAATCACCTTTAATATCGGCAACCGCGGCGACATAGTGAAGCGTTTTGAAAATCAGTTGGACGATTTATTTCTGTTTAGTCATCCACCGACCGGTGATAAAGTGATTCGCGGGCGTTTTTTGCGCAATCCACTGGTGGTGATAACACCGATTGATCACTGGTCACTCACACGAAAAAAAATTACCTTTCCCGAATTGTTGTCAGAACGATTTTTAATGCGCGAACAAGGCAGCGCCACCCGCATGGTGTTTGAGAACTGGCTGCGCGAGCAAAATTATCAACTCAACAAAACCATGCAAATCGAAAGTAATGAAGTCATTCGTATGAGTGTTGAAAATGGTTTGGGATTAGCTGTTTTATCCGAGCATAGTTTGGCACAATCGCAAGCGCGAATTGGTGTGCTCAAACCGGAGGGGTTTCCACTCTTGAGCCACTGGTATCTGGTACGACATGCAGATCGTCACCCAACCGCTGCTACCCGTAACCTGGTGGAGTTTATTCGCAAAAATCTTTCACACTGGATGGCCGCTGATTATATTCGTAATGAGCTGGATGATTTTTTGTAATGACAGTATTTTTTCAGAGGTTTAATCCATGCAACGCGAGATAATCTCGGTCACCCAACTCAATCGCCGCGCGCGTCAATTACTCGAAACCCAATTTGCGTTGCTCTGGGTTGAAGGTGAATTATCCAATGTCTCGGTGCCTTCATCCGGCCACTGGTATTTCACGTTGAAAGATAGTGGCGCTCAAGTGCGTTGCGCCATGTTTCGCAATCGCAATATGACCGTAAAATTCAAACCGCAACAGGGCATGCAAGTAGTGATTCGCGCACGCGTCAGTTTGTATGAAGAGCGCGGCGATTATCAAATTATTGCCGAGCATATGGAAGAAGCCGGCACCGGTGCTTTGCAACGACAATTTGAAGCATTGAAAAATAAATTAATGCAAGAAGGATTATTTGCAGATGCGCGCAAAAAATCCTTACCGAAAATGCCACAACATATAGCGGTGATCACCTCACCTACCGGCGCTGCCATACGCGATATTTTGCATGTACTCGACCGACGTTTTGCATCAATTCCGGTCAGCATCATTCCGGTTGCTGTACAAGGAAAAGACGCCGCGCCACAAATTGTTAAAGCATTGGACATGGCAAACCGCAGCAAATTATTTGACGTGATTATCCTCGGGCGCGGCGGTGGTTCGTTAGAAGACCTTTGGGCCTTTAACGAAGAAATCGTCGCTCGCGCAATTGCAGCAAGTCAAATCCCGGTGATCAGCGCCGTGGGGCATGAGACTGATTTTACTATCGCCGATTTTGTAGCGGATCTACGCGCACCTACACCCTC
>CBFGPN010000061.1:0-19335 GCA_965650675.1 uncultured Cellvibrio sp. | reverse complement strand
TTTGGATGGTATTCCGTTAAATGAACCTGAAGATCAGGGGGTTTATTTTTCCAATTACCCTGGCATATTTAATTCATTGGATAATATTCAAATTCAGCGGGGTGTCGGGACGTCCCAAAATGGGACGGCGAGTTATGCGGGGACTATTCAATTACTGTCGATGGATTTGAAACAGCCAAAACGCACAGAATTGGAAGCCAGTATTGGATCTTTTGATACTTTTTCCGGTTCAGCGGAATATTTATCGGGTATAGAAAATGGCAAAAGTTTCTATGCCAATCTTTCAGCTGTTTCCAGCGATGGCTATAAATTTCATTCGGGTAATCAATCGCATTCGATTTTTTTAAGTGGGATGTCAGAAGATGTCAGCGGTGTCTGGCGAGTATTGGCTTTTAGTGGCAAACAAGAAAATGAGTTGGCTTGGGTAGGCGTTGAACTTGATTCTATTAATCGAAATCGACGTAACAATGCCAATACTGAACAAGAAAATGATCGATATGAGCAGTCTTTGATTTCAATTGCCCGAGAACAAAAAATCAATGAGGAGCTACAACTGGAAGTTCGTGGTTATTTCAATAAATTGCACGGTAGCTATGATTTCGATTTTAATAATTTTATTGGATTGCCCAGTACCAATGAATTGTATAACTATAAATTGAATGCGGATTTTTACGGTATCTATTCCAATATTCATTATAGTCAAACAAATTTCGATATTTCATCGGGTATTCATATTAATCAATATGAAAGAGCACATATAGGATCAGAAAAAAGTGCTGGCGAACTTTATGAGAATATTGGCTATAGAGACAGCCATTCAGTGTTTATAAAGTCTAACTATTATCTCGATGATCTGACGTTATTTGCCGACATCCAATATCGTTATACTGATTTTGATTACAAGGGAATGGTTGAATTCGAAAAGTTGGATTGGTCATTCGTCAATCCAAGATTAGGGCTCAGTTATCAATTGAGCGATTTCTTGTGGTATTACAGTCTGGGTAAAACTGGAAGGGAACCTACGCGTACAGATTTGTTTGCCGGAATGGATAATCTGGAATTGGATGGTGATGGCAAACCAATTTTATCTATAGTTGATCCTGAAAAAGTGATTGATCATGAATTAGGTGTGCGTTTTCAGGGTGAAAAAATTGATTTAGACGCCAATATTTTCTATATGGATTTCAAAAAAGAAATTACCCTAAGTGGTAGTTTTGGCCCTAATGGTTTGTTATTAAATCAGGATGTTGACAGCAGTGAACGAAAAGGAATTGAAACCAGTGTTGAGTGGAATTTAAATTCTGAGTTTCGTTGGAAAAATTCTGCTACTTATATCAAAGCGGAAATTAAAGATCAGCAACAATCCTTTCATCCGGTGATGACGCCTGAATGGGTGCTCTTTAGTACAATAGAATATTCAAGGGATAAGTTTACCGCAGGCTTTGAAACACGTTATCAAAGCGAATCCTGGATCAATTTATCCAATACTGAAAAAGTATCCGATTTTACTTTGTGCAATAGCTATTTCCGATATCAAATAAATGAATTGGAATGGAAGCTGACGATCAATAACCTGTTTGATAAATCCTATTTAACCTCCGGTATTATCAACGCTAGTGGTAATCCTGCTTATTTTGTTGGCGCCCCTGTTAATTACAGTCTTGCGGTAAGGGCTATTTTTGAATGAATTTATTGGATATTAATCTAATTGCGTTTTCTGTAATGGATTCTCAGGTTAGTTATTTGGAATTGATAGCTACCTTTTTTTGTTTGATATCTGTTTATTTTGCAACTAAAGAAAATATTTTAACCTGGCCTACAGGCATTCTTAACGAGTTTGGTTTTTTTTGCTTATTTTTTCAAGTTAACCTGTATGCCGGCATGTTGCTACAAATACTATTTTTTATAGTCACACTTTATGGTTGGTATTTTTGGAAGAAAATAAAAATAGAAAGCCCGGTCATTAATATCAAGCAATTACAATTGATCTGGCTGGTTATATTGATAGTGGCGGGTACTTTTATTTTTAATTTTCTGGTTTCCCATTTACACATATTGATCCCAGGCATTATTCAACAACCTGCAGTGCAGTCTGTGTTGGATTCTCTGGTTGCAGTAACCAGTATAGCGGCGACTTATCTGCTCGCAAAAAAAATACTCTTTGCCTGGGTATTATGGATTCTGGTTGACCTGATGAGTATTAGTTTATTTGTGTCACAGCAACTTTATCTGGTTGCCATTGAATACAGTATTTTTATGATTCTGGCTTTTTATGGCTATTTTCGTTGGAGAAAAGACTGTGTTCAATAAAGGATTTGTTTTTGGCAAGTTTTATCCCTTGCATAAAGGCCATTTGGCGATGATTCAATTTGCTAAAAGCCAGTGCACTGAGTTGTTTGTGTTGGTGTGTTGCAGTGATAAAGAAATTATTCCAGCCGAAATCCGCGGTAATTGGTTGCGTGAAGAATTGGCGAATGATAAATCCATTCATATAATTGAATACTCCTATGACGAATCAATCCTGCCCAATACTTCGGTCTCGGATAGCGCTGTTTCCCGTATTTGGGCATCAGAATTTGCATCACTATTACCTGATGTTGACCTGTTGGTGACGTCTGAGAATTATGGTGATTATGTGGCCGGGTTTATGAATATCCGGCATAAGATGTTTGATGCTGATCGATCACAACAAGCGATATCGGCTTCATTAATACGCGAAGATATCATTCGTTTTTGGAATTTTCTTCCAGATTCAGTTAAACGATTTTTTCAAAAGACAATTATTATTTCAGGCACTGAATCTACCGGTAAAACCACCTTGGCTAAACAGCTGGGTGATAGCTTGCCAGCGGTTTTAGTGGAAGAGGTGGCACGTGAATTAATCGTCGATTCCAATCATTTTACGGAAGACGATTTAATTAAAGTAGCCAGGGCCCATGCGGATGCAATTTTGCTTGCAAAAAAACAATTAAATCCTGTTGTGATAATTGATACCGATGTTTATATCACTCAATCCTATGCTGATTTTACTTTAGGTAAGTCGCTCGATTTACCCAATCATATTTATCAATTAAATCAACCTGATTTGCGTTTATATCTGGATGCCAGTGTCCCGCATATTCAGGACGGTGGACGATTAAGTGAATCGGATCGTAACCAATTGGATTATTATCATCGTAGAACTCTGGAAAAGTATGATCAGGATTATTGTGAAGTTGTGGGGAGCGATTGGCAAAAACGTTCTGAAATGGCAAGGGCTTGGGTGGAAAACCTGTTTCGTCCTGAATGGTTTTATTGAATAAAAATAAATTGACAAATAAGTGGCTATTAGCCACTATATATCAGGAGCAGCAAATGCTTCTGATGAATAACACTGGATAGACCGGTGTTTGGGCTTAAGTTGGAGGAAATCCATCATGCAAAATCTGATATTGAATACTGATTCTTACAAAATGTCTCACTATCTTCAGTACCCGCAAGGCGCTGAATTTGTTTCAAGCTATATTGAATCTCGCGGTGGTGTTTATCCGGAAACTGTTTTTTTTGGATTACAAATATTTTTAAAACAATATCTAAGCAAGCCAATCAGCCTTGCTGATATTGATGAAGCCGACGCTATTTGTGTTGCACACGGTGTGCCTTTTAATCGCGAAGGCTGGCTCTATATTTTGAATCAATACCAGGGTTATTTACCCTTGGAAATTGAAGCAGTTGCTGAAGGTACACAAGTGCCAACAGGAAATGTGTTAGTGCAAGTGATTAATACCGATCCGCAATGTGCGTGGGTAACCAGCTACATAGAAACCGCTTTACTGCGTGCAATTTGGTATCCCACGACAGTGGCAACGGTTTCTAAAAATTGTCAAAAAATTATTGTGCGTTATTTGCAGGAGACTGCTGACAATCTAAATGGACTACCTTTTAAATTACATGATTTTGGTGCGCGTGGTGCCAGCTCTGATGAAAGTGTTGCGATTGGCGGTCTTGCACATCTGGTTAATTTTATGGGCACCGATAGTATGTCTGCGATTGTCGCGGGGCGTCGATATTACGCAGCAGATATGGCCGGTTTTTCTATTCCCGCAGCGGAGCACAGCACGATTACTAGCTGGGGACGTGATGGTGAAACCCGAGCTTATGCCAATATGCTGAAACAATTTGCAGGGCCAAATAAATTGGTCGCAGTTGTCAGTGATTCTTACGACATCTGGAACGCAATCGATAATATTTGGGGTGGTGAATTAAAAGCAGAGGTTGAGGCGACAGGTGGAACTTTGGTGATTCGCCCTGATTCTGGCGAACCTGTTGAAGTTGTTCCTTTGGCTGTTGAAAAATTAATGGATAAATTTGGTTACAGCATCAACAGTAAAGGTTATAAATTATTACCACCCTGCGTACGTTTAATTCAGGGCGACGGCGTTTGCGCTGCTTCTATAGAAGCAATTTTAGCCGAAATGAAAAAGCGTGGGTTAAGTGCAGACAATGTTGCCTTTGGAATGGGTGGTGAGCTTTTGCAAAAAGTAAATCGCGATACACAAAAATTCGCCATGAAAGCGTCTGCAATTTGCATTAAGGGTGAATGGAGAGATGTCTACAAAGATCCCATCACTGATCAGGGTAAACGTTCTAAAAAAGGTCGATTGGCTTTAATTAAAGAAAATGGAGTATTTAAAACTGTTTTGAGAGATCAGATTGCTGCTGATGAAAATCAGTTACGAACAGTTTTCAAAAATGGGCAGTTATTGATTGATTTGACCTTTGATCAGGTAAGAGAAAGCGCTATTTAATAGTTTTTTGGGATTTCGATTACTGTTGAGCAATCAGATCGTGGATTTTTAGTATGGAATTCAGGTGACTATTCATGAGAGATAAATTAATCAGTTTTGTGAAGAAAGATGAATATATCTTTGTGGCTGAAAAATTTTTAACTGATTTTGAGGCGGATAGTTATATTAAAATTAGTGAATCGGAAGGTTTTATGCCAGCTGATATCGATATTCATGGTAATCGTCAGATAATTTCGACCATTCGTGATAATGATCGTGTTGATTTGCATTCATCAGAAATAGCTGAGTTGTTATGGGAGAGAATAGACAAAACAAGTCTTCCTTTGGTTGGTGATATGAGTGCTTGTGGTTTAACACCATACTTACGTTTTTATCGTTATAAAGGTGAGCAAAAATTCCAATTTCACAAAGATGGCAGTAAGGAATATCTGGGTAAGCGCTCTTATTACACTCTTTTAATTTATCTAAATGATTTACCAGATTCAGGTGCGACGTGTTTTCGAGCATCCAGATGGCATATCTATCCTGAAAAAGGGAAAGCGTTACTGTTTAAGCATGACATTATGCATGCGGGTTTGCCGGCATTTGATGCGACCAAATACGTGATCAGAGCTGATATGTTATTCGCTTAATGAAAAGTCTTATTGCTCTCACTCGCTCTTTGCGCCAATTTAATTCGGAATTTTTTCTGGATAGAAAGATTGAACGAATCAATCAGTTCTTTTTGCATCATAATTTAAATTCATGTGTGATCGGTATCTCCGGTGGAGTCGATTCTGCGCTTTGTTTGAAGTTGCTTGCACAGGCTGCACTCAGAAATCATTCTCCTATTAAAAAAATCATGGCGTTAATCATGCCGATACACTGCTCTGGAACATCAGGCCAAGATCAAGCAACAGCACGTGCGTTGGAATTGGTTAAGCAAACAGATTGTGATTATCAAATTCAGGATTTAACTTCCGTTGCTGATGTTTATGTAAAACTGTTTGAGCAGAATTCAAACATAAAAGCTAATCCATGGTCCATCGGTCAACTTGCCAGCATAGTGCGCACCCCTTGTTTATATTTCCATGCGGCGCTTTTGCAACAACAGGGTTATACATCAATTGTGTGTGGTACGACTAATCGGGATGAGGGTGCTTATTTGGGTTTTTATGGCAAGGCTTCGGATGCTATGGTGGATATGCAACCTGTTGCAGATTTGCATAAGTCAGAAGTCTACCAACTGGCAACGATATTGAATGTGCCTGAATCGATTTTACAATCGGCGCCTCGAGGCGATGTTTGGGACAATAAAACGGATGAAGAAATGATCGGCGCACCTTATTGGTTTGTTGAACTGTATTTGATTATGAAAGAATATCAATTGTTGAGCGATTTTATCTTAAGTAATTATTTGGACAAAAATGCTCTTGAATTGTTTCAACAATATGCTTCTGCAATTGAAAAACAACATCAAAAAAATACACATAAATATCAAGTGGGCGTGCCATCACATTTTATTGATATCTTGCCGCGTTCTGTACCCGGAGGTTGGTAAATGCATCCGTTGATTATTACAACCAAACCGGATTTATCCAAATTACCTGCTGGCTGGGAACCTGAATCTGTTCCTGCTTTATTGGATCAATCTGATTTGATTGTTCAGAATAATGTTTGGGCGAATGTTGTTGATGGCGTTTTGAGTCAGAAAGAATGTGATGATTTGATTCGTTTAATGCAATCAGCACCTGCATTGGTGGCCGTGAATTATCAGGGCAATCCAAAAAGTGAAGAAGAAAATGTGGGATCGATACGAGCCAATATATGGTCACCTGAATTGGCAGAAATGATTTGGCAAAAAATATCGTCATCTATTGATGTCATAAAAGCAAATGACATGACGTTGACTGACTGGTGGCAGGGCGATACATACCGACGGAAATGGAAACCGGTAGCGGTGTCACCATTACTGCGTTTTATGTGTTATGAAAAACGGGGAAAACATTTGCCACATTATGACGCTGGTTTTATTTATTCTGATGATAATTTGCGTGGCTTGATGTCCCTGATCGTCTATTTAACAAGCCATGATCAAGGCGGCAATAAACAGGGTGGTGAGACCCGAATGATTGATGATAAACAAACATCATCTATTTGGAATCGCAATCACAGTGATTGGACTCGTGAAGCGGTTGATTCGGAAGTGCAGTTTGCTTGTAAGCCAAAAGCGGGCAGGGCCTTATTATTTTTACACAGACGATGCCATGATGTTGCTGAATATCTGGGCACAGATCCGCGAATAATTATTCGTACCGACATTATTTTTGAAGCGATAAAATGAATCAGTTATGGAAAATCGAGCGCGACTATTTTTATGCCGATCTTTATTACCGTTTTGGTTTTGATTTTATTGAGAGATCCGGATTTTTTTATGATATGGATTTAACCAACAAAAATATTAATGAATCTTTGGATTTACTTTGTACTCCATTGGGGTTTGAAAATCGTTTGTCAGAAAAATCCTGCGTGATTTTGACTACAGGTTCATTTTGCCCGATTCATTATGGGCATATTGAAATGATGAGTACGGCAAAACAGGCATTGGAACAACAGGGATGGCAAGTATTGATGGGTTATATTTCACCGGGTCACGATGAATACATTAGCCGTAAATGTGCTGGCTAACAATGGTTAAGTGTTGGAAGGCGAATGCAATTAATACAAAACGCAATAGCTGAAAATGATTGGTTATCTATTGATCCCTGGGAAGGTGTTTTTAATCAGGTGGCCATTAATTTTACGGATGTGATTGTTCGATTACAGGCATATATTTTTCGTCATCTTGCATCGTCGATTCCTGTTTTTTATGTTTGTGGTGCAGACAACGCCCGGTTTGCACAAACCTTTAGGTTGAAAGGGAATTGTGTGGTTGTGAATCGTCCAGGGTACGAACACGAATTCGAAAAATATAAAGCATTATCGTCAGAGCGAGTTTTATTTGTACAGGGACATTCATCTATTTCTTCCAGTGGGATTCGACAGCAACAGGGTTTCTCTACATTAAAATCAGATAAATTATCTCTGGATTTGATCCGGCAGTCACATCGGCTTGAGGACAGATTGGTTGAATTGATTCAGCCTTATTATTCGAAGGTTTGTTCTCATTTATGGAATTCCTCTGAATTAATTAAAAATAGCGATAAACCCGCGATTAGTTTGGATCAGACTATTCAAGCGGATTATTCGCTTTCCATTTCACGGCTTTATGATGTAGGTGGAACGGTATTTAAACGATTTGTGTCCAGGCCGGGAACTAATGAAATTGATCTGCAATTACAATTCATTCCTGTTGGTGACTATGAGCTTTTGGATACTGATCAATTTTCAGGTAAAACAATTGAATTTATTATTCGTTTATTACAGAAACAGAACATTAAGCCCGTAAAGGTTCGAACGTTGCTGGAGCGAAATAATAATGAAATTCTTGATGCGCGGGATTTTTTTCTGGATGCCGCAGATGCCGGTTTGGTAATGCAACTACCAAATGGTGAAATTACGCGCGCTCCTTATCTATTCCCTTATGTCAATCCTGCTATTCGCTGTTCAGTAGAAGATGCTCTGCAGTTTTCTATTGATCTTTGGAAAATGAATGTTGATTATTTTAAGAACAGAGACGACACATTAAGCCAGCTAACCAGTAACAAAGCGTTATATTTATACCTGGGATTTTCGGAAAGCGCGCTACTGGCTGATATAGCCGATTGGCATTATCAAAAACTCATCGCATATTCTTCGAAGTGATAGCCCTGATTTGGATTATTGGGTTATGATTTCGGTCAATTTGATTTCTACTGTGATCGATTTATGCCTGACTCTAAAGATGATAACAATTTATTCTTTCAACAAATGAAAGATGTCAAACCCATCAAAGTGGAAGAGAAAGTCACTTTGACGACTGCGTATGAAGATAAAATTAATATCGTAACCCGTCGCAAAGCAGCCACTGCTGAGTTGGCGAAAGATAAAAACTTTTTGTCGGGCGAATATATTGAACCCGTTGAACCATTAGCCATTATTGAATTTAAACGCGATGGTGTGCAAACCGGTGTTTATCGCAATTTGCGTTTGGGGAAATATCAAATAGATGCGCGCCTGGATTTGCATCATATGACGGTTGATCAAGCGCGTCAGGCGGTATTTCAATTTATCAAGGATTGTATGACGCACGACATTCGTTGTGCGCTGATTACACACGGAAAAGGTGAGGGGCGAGATCAGCCTGCGCAATTAAAAAGTTGTATTGCTCATTGGTTGCCCCAATTTCAGGAGGTGTTGGCATTTCATTCTGCACAAAAACAACATGGCTGGGTTGGCGCTACCTATGTTCTTCTTCGAAAGAGTGCGAAGAAAAAATTGGAAACCTGGGAGTTGCATAATAAAAAGTGACAAACGACAGGTCGTTTTGCACATAAATTATTCCCATATGATTTTATCGTCAGTACTGCTAATTACAGCGAGTTCTTGATTGTCAATCATAAGTTGTATATCGCTACAAATACGCTGATATAAAACATCACCGTCAGTGATTTGATTGGCGGCAATTCCGATACAACGGTTGCGTCCGGATTTTTTGGCGGCATAAAGTGCTCGGTCGGCTATATCAATAACTTGTTCCCATGAGAGTGCCAGAGGTTGATCGCGCAGGAACGGATAACAGGCAAATCCAATCGAGCAGGTTTTTTTCAATGTGCCGCCATTGGGCAATACGAAATCATGTTTCTCTATGCTTTTGCGAATACGCTCTGACATCAAGGGTGCTTCATTCCGATCAGCGAATCGGCTAACAATTAAAAATTCTTCTCCACCCCAGCGCACCACACAATCGGACTCGCGGCAGATTTTGGTGAGCAGGTCTGATAATTGAATCAGCAATTGGTCACCAGCGTTGTGGCCGTGTACATCGTTAACCGATTTGAAATAATCCACATCGAGAATAAAAAAAGTTAAATCCAGAGAGGGTTTTTTCTCGGGGCGATTGAAAATTTTATGATTATATTCGCGTTGGACTTTTGCAATGTCCATGGGAATTAATTTTTGCAAATAACGACGGTTGTTTAATCCGGTCAGTGGGTCGGACAAGCTGATCGCTTCCAATTGCGCGTAAGCGTTTTCCAGCTCACCATTTTTAATTTGCAACTCAGCTGTGCGCTCGGCGACTTTTAATTCAAGGTCGTGACTGGTTTTTCTCTCGTCGAGTACTTTTTTGTGTTGTGTGTAAGCAAAATATAGCAACAGCGTCACAACAATTAAAAAATAGAGGCTGTAAGCCCACCAGGTTTTCCAGGGGGGCGGTAATACGATCAATGCAATGCTGCGTCCATCAGCATTCCAAATGCCATCGTTGTTGCTGGCTTTGACATGAAATTTATATTTGCCTGCGGGTAGGTTGGTGTAGAGCGCAGTGCGTTGATTGCCTACCTCGCGCCATTTGTCATCGAATCCTTCGAGCCTGTAAGCGTATTGGTTTTTTTCCGAGTCGCGGTAATTCAGCGCAGCAAAACTGAAAGAGATCATGGATTTGGTGTAATCCAGGGTTATTTGATTGGTTTGATTGATGGCTGCGGGGAGTATGTTGTCGGTGCCGCCAATAGCCACTTTCTGGGTGAAAATTCTGAAATCGGTAAATACCACCGGAGGCGCTATTTCATTAACCAGTAGCTTGGCTGTGTCAAAAATAAAAAGCCCGTTGCGGCTACCAAAAGCGATTTCGCCAGTGCGAATGGCAATTCCCGAACCGGTGGTTATGCCGCCGATCAATTCTCCATTGTGACGCGTGTAATTTTTTACCAGGTTGATATCGGGGTTAAACATGGTTATCCCGTTATTAGTACCTAACCACAAGTTGCCTGATTGGTCCGGGACAATAGCTCTTATGCCTTGATCAACAAATCCGTTTTTATGTCCATAAACAGTAAAGTTGTCTGTTTCGGGGTGATAAAGGTGTAGCCCTGCATCAGTGCCAAACCATACCCGGCCGGCAGGGTCTTCGGCGATTGAAAGTACCGAGCCATCCGCCAGCCCATTCGAGGGATTGGCGTTAGGTAAATATTGTTTGAATGTTCCTTTTTCCCTGTCCATCAGATTGAGTCCATAAGCTGTGCCTACCCAAAAACGTCCCTGGGAATCTTCAAATGAAATCCATGCCAATGCACTGGAAATAGTGGTTGGGTCTGTGTTGTCATGGGGATAAAAAGTATAGACACCGGTCTTCTTATCGAATTTGGTCAGGCCGTTGAAGTGAGTTGTTATCCAGATATTTTTCTGGCGATCCTCGTAAACACTCCACACCATTTGATCATTAAGTTTGGTACCGGTTTTCTGCCCCCGTTTGACCTGGGTTGGGTCAGAAGGTATTTCATTAAATCGATCTTTTTCCTTGTCGTATAACTGAATGCCATGCGCCCAGGAGCCGAACCGAAGTTCACCGTCTGAATCAATTACGCCATTTAATACCGAGCCTGAATCTGCACGCGAATCTTTGCCAATATTGTGTTGGTAATGTCTAAATATTTCTGTTTGGCGATCCAGATAGCTAATGCCGCCAGCGCCTATCCAAATATTTCCATTGTCGTCTTCTTCTATAGCTTCAACATTGTTATCGAGCAAGCCTTGATCGAGAAACACACCTTTTTTATAAGCGGTGATGGCTGCTGTTGATTGATCGTAGATGTTGACTCCGGAGGGATAGGTGCCAACCCATAGATCGCCGATCTTGTCTTCATAAATACTGCGCACGGAATTACTGCTAAGGTGGCCGGGTGTGCCGCCCTGGTGAGAGAAGCGAATAAAGCGATCATTGGGTTGGTCATACAGGCTTATTCCTCCAGCGTCACTTGCTGACCAAACCCGTCCTTTTTTATCAACCAGCAGTTTGCGGCAAATTTTTTCGGCAATGCTGTAGACATTATTTGGATCATGCGTGTAATGCGTAATAACTCCGGTTGCAGCATGCAAGCGGTAAATACCATTGTCACTGCCTGCCCATATATTCAGGTCATTATCTATAGCCAATCCCCAAATAGTGTTGTCTGCGGTAGATTCCGGATTGGCAGGGTTGGGTACTATCAGGGTATGTTTTTTACTGACCCAGTCCAGGTTAACCATGCCATCTGTCATGCCCAGCCAAACCTTATCCTTGACTGTTAATATTTCGTAGACAATCTTGCCTGGAAACAGGGTTTGTTGTTCGAGATTGGTTGTATCAACGATTAAAAGACCGGCAGCGGTTCCAATCAATAGTTTTCCATCGGTGGATTCCTCAAGAGAATAAACTGCATCTTTAAAAAGAGTGACGCCCTCTTTATTTCGTAGCTGATGTAATTCTTCACGGGAGCGATCATAAAGAAAAAGACCCGTGCGCGATGCGACCCAAAGATTTTTGCGGCTGTCTTCAAATAGTTCGACTATCTGGCTGGCTGATGAGGTTTGTGTTGGGTCATCAAGGTTGACTACGGGAATATTGAGAAATTCATAACCATCGTATCTCAAGAGAGCATTGCGTCCCCCCAGCCACATAAATCCTTCATGGTCCTGAGTGATGGCTTCGACTTCACCCAACGCAATATCCTGATTTTGCATGATGTTGCGGAAATGCATTTTTTTAGGGTAGAGCTCTGTATTTCCTACTGTTTCTGCATTTGTATTCAGTCCGGTACAGAAGCAGGTGAACACTAGAGTCAGGATGCCTGACCATTGCCAAAACACAGGTTTGGAAAAGATTAAAAATCGCGTCATGAGTGACTCGGATACTTGTGCAGGTTATTAATGGTTTTTATGGCAGTGCCAATTAGTTATAGCATCTGCGTGTGAAAGCGCACGTTGATGAGTTGGGAATTGCTTGACTGAAAATCGGGTTTAGATTTTTTTGTTATTCCTGTTTGGCAAAGTTCCGAGTATTGGGTATTAAAAAGCATTTCAATGAAATTTATTCTATAAGAATCAGTGCGTTGCCATTTTCATCGAGAATAAAAAATATTACATGTAAGCATTGAAATATCACATGTAATAAATTAATGTTCGCTCATGCAGAAAAAATCATCAGCACATTACCAGCGCGAATACCGAAACCGGCTGCGTGAGCAGGGGTTGGTTAAAAAAGAAGTGTGGATTCTCCCGGAGAATGCGCGCCGCCTGTCATTGTTGGAGATGGAGTTAAGGGTTTCTGCCAAACAGCGTGTTTCTGAACTGTCTTTATCAACCAAAGGAGAAGATCGAATGAGTGACATTGTTAATCGTTGGACTACGCAGAGCCTGCACGATGCTTTGGCAAAAGCGGATTTGTTTGCATCAGGTCGCGCTGAGCTTGAGTTGATTGATGGGATTGAGCCGGTGGTGCATCTGGTGATGAATGAATATGGCGATTTGCCATTATTTTTGACTGTATCTGGCGAACAAATTTTGGTTGAGGCTATGTTGTGGTCAGCATCGGATGTCAAAGATGTGGCCATATTTAATGAAACGGTATTGCGTACTCACAAATATTTTCCGCTGTCCAATATCAGTCTGGACAGAATCGATGGAGATGATTGTTATCAAATGTACGGTGCTTTGAGTTCGGCCTCCGGTATGCAGGATGTAATTTTTGAAATTGAAATCCTGGCGTCGAATGTTATTCAGGCAACCCAGGCTTACAGTGAATTTTTAATTAACTAATGGTGAGAGGTAAATTTTATGAATATCTGGGCGAAAATGATCACAGCCTTGCGTGGTGGTGTAAACGAAGCCGGTGAAGCCATTGTCGATAGTCAGGCTCTGCGCATTCTGGATCAGGAAGTACGCGATGCGGCTGAAGAATTGAAACGATCAAAAGACAGCCTTGCTGAAATTATGGCGCGTCAAAAATTGGCTGAAGAAAAATCCAGCCAGTTGCAAAAATCAATTGCCGAGCATGAGGCTTATGTTGTCAAAGCGTTGGAAAAATCGGATGAGAAATTGGCGATGGAAGTTGCTGAAAGAATAGCCGAGCTTGAAAATAGTTTGACTATGGAAAAAGAATCAGCAGCCAATTATACGCAAAGTGTTGAAAAGTTGCGCACGGCGATTAGCCTGGCAGAAAAAAACCTCAAGCGTTTGAAGCAACAAGTTGATACGATTAAGGCCACTGAACAAGTGCAAAAAGCGCAATCAGCAGTTGCGGAAAGGCATAGTGGTTCCAACTCCAAAATGAGTACGGCTATGGAATCACTTGAACGTATTAAAGAGCGTCAAGCCTTGAAAGATGCACAAATAAAAGCAGCAGGTGAAATGGCGGCAGCCACCAGTGATGATTCATTGCGATCAAAATTGGAAGCAGCCGGTATTGCAACTTCGGGTGCATCAGCCAATGCAGTGTTGGAAAGAATTAAAAAGAGCCAGCAGGCTGCGACGGATTCTGGTTCAGCCAATGGTTAATGTGATTGGTTTGATATTGCGTTGGAATTGTGTGCGTGATTATTTTCAAATGAAAAAGAAGGAAAGTAGCTTATGAGCGATTTATTGTTAATGATCTCCAGCTTTCCAACGGCAATATTCACGTTTTTTTTGGGCATTGCGATTTTATATTGGATATTTGCTTTATTTGGTTTTATTGAAATAGATGCGTTGGATGTTGATATCCCCGAGCTTGATGGGCAGATGAGCTTAAATGCCCAGGGTGAGCACACGTTTGCTGAAATGTTTTCGGGGTTGTTAATGAAACTGGGTCTCAATGGTGTGCCCCTGACCATAGTGATTAGTTTTATCGCTTTGGCGGGTTGGATGATTAGCTATTACATCAGTCTTTTTTCGGTGACATTATTTGGTCACGGTTGGATACGATATTTAACCGGCATTCCTATTTTTTTCGGATCTTTGTATCTGTCTGTGCTAATAACTGCGCAGGTCATTAAACCTTTGCGCAAGTTTTTTGCGAAAGCGGAACAACAAATTCAAAAAGTCATATTGGGCCAAACGGCGATTGTTCGCTCATCGCGAGTAGATCAGGATTTTGGTGAGGCATTTCTCGACGACGGTGGCGCAGGTCTTATTTTAAAAGTCCGATCGATGAACAATGTAGAGTTCCATCATGGTGATAAAGTGGTTTTGCTGGAGTATGACGCTAATAAAAATACCTATAATGTTATTTCCGAAAAAGAGTTTTTGGGAAAAGAAACCAACTAGTTTTTTCTAGGTACAACTTTTCATTTTCAACAGAAAAATTTCTATTGATGTTTACATTATTTCCAAGTGTGTTTAAAACTAAGGAGTTTATATGAGTCTCGATGCATTCACAGACAGTATGTTGTTTTGGGGTATTTTAATCGTATTTCTATTTTTTCTTGGACTGGCTGCGTTATTTAAAGCGTTTTATTACAAAGTTGCCCAAGGAACGGCTTTAATAGTGAATGACATGAGCTCTACCCCAAAAGTGCATTTTACAGGTGCGTTGGTGTATCCGATTATTCATAAAAAAGAATTAATGAATATTTCGTTAATTACCATGGAGGTGGATCGCCGTGGGCGAGACGGCTTGATTTGTAAAGATAATTTGCGTGCTGACATTACGGTTGCATTCTATTTGCGGGTGAATGAAACACCGCAGGATGTGTTGCGTGTAGCCAAAGCTATAGGTGCAGAGCGTGCGTCGGATATTGACTCAGTCAACCAACTGTTTGCTGCTAAATTTTCTGAAGCTTTAAAAACTGTGGGTAAACAAATTGAATTTGTTCAATTGTTTGAAAATCGTTTGGAATTTCGCGAAAAAATTATCCAGGTAATTGGCGATGATCTAAACGGCTATGTACTGGAAGACGTAGCCATCGATTATATTGAGCAAACACCCAAGTCATCTCTTGATCCCAATAATATTCTGGATGCTGAAGGTATTCGCAAGATTACCGAGTTAACTGCAGCGCAAAATATTCGTACCAATGTCTTCGAACGCGATGAAGAATTAGCGATCAAGAAAAAGAATGTCGAAACCACTGAAGCTATGTTGGCTCTCGAAAGACAACAAGCCGATGCCGAAGCGCGTCAAAAACGTGAGATAGCAACTATTCAAGCACGTGAAGAAGCAGAAACCAAAAAGGTGCAGGAAGAAGAACGTCGTAAGTACGAGCAAACGGCTATTCAAGTTGCTCAGGAATTATCGGTACAAACTGAAAATCAGAAGCGTGAAATTGAAGTGGCTGAACAAAATCGTTTGCGTGCTGTGGCAATTGAGCAAGAAAAAGTCACACGTGCACGCGAATTGGAAATAGTTGCGCGTAAGCGAGAGGTTGAGCTGCAAACCATCGAAGCAGAAAAAGCGATTGAAATACAGAAGAAGGAAATCGCCAATGTGATTCGTGAACGAATTGTGGTTGATAAAACCGTTGCCATTGAAGAAGAGCGCATTAAAGAAGTTCGCGAAGTATCAGAGGCAGATCGCGCCAAGCAAGTACAAGTGCTTTCAGCAGAAGCTGCAGCAGAAGAAGAAAAAGTTAAACAGGTGAAAGCGGCAGAAGCTGAAGAATTGGCGGCGAAGCACAAAGCCACAGAAATTATGACCATGGCACAAGCCAAACTTGAAGCCTCTGCCAAAGAAGCTGAAGCTATGAAAAAAATGGCAGAAGGTATTCAGGCAGAGCGTGCAGCACCTGGTTTGGCTGATGCAAAAGTTCAAGAGGCTAAAGCAATTGCCGTTGAAAAAGAAGGTGTTGCCGAAGCAGCTGTTATACGTGCGAAAGGCACAGCACAAGCGGATGCCGGTAAAGCAGAAGCAGAAGTCATTGCTGCTAAAGGTTCAGCAGAAGCACAAGTGATTTCCTTAAAAGGTTCTTCAGAAGCGACTGCGAAAAAAGACGTTGGTTTCGCCGGTGCGGAAGTGACCAAAGAGCAATTCAAAGCCGAGGCAGCTGGATTAACCGAGAAGTTTGAAGCTATGAATGTAATGAGCGATAAAGCTCGTGAACATGAAGAGTTCCGCATGAGTTTGGAAACTGCATTTAAGGAAACTCTTGCCAGTATTGAAGCCGGTAAAGAAATTGCGAAAGAAAATGCCGACATTTTGGCAATCGCACTGCAGAAAGCGCATATCGATATTGTAGGCGGTGAAGCGCAGTTCTTTGACAACTTTGCGAAGTCTTTATCAATTGGCAAAGCCATTGATGGCCTAGCCAGCAAGAGTGGTGTTATTCAGGCAGTATTGGATCGCTTCGTCAATAAATCCGCTGCAACTGAGAAAAAAGATAAAGCGGAAGATGCTGAGGTTGTTGGTTAAACCCCCCTCCTCACCTCCCCCCTTCGTAAGGGGAAGGGACTTTGACTCCCTTCTTAATTTTGTTGCGGAGTGAAATCTGTTCCCTCCCCTTGCTAAGGGGAGGGTTAGGGGTGGGGTGATGTCTCTCGGATCTATTTCATGAGAAGGATAAATGCATGTCGCAAACAAATAATACTGCTGCTGCGGAAAACATTGTCGATCAAGCCGTTGCTGAAGGTGGTGCTTACGAAATTATTCGCAAGCGTTTATTGGATCATGGAAATTTACTGACGCAAAAAGTTCGTGAATTGAATGATTCACGTTTGGCGGAATTTGGAAGTTCTGCCATGGCGGTGACGGCGCGTGTTCGTGTGCGTACAGAAAATAACTGTATTCCGCGCGACATAGTGCAAGTGGGTGATTATTTATTATTTGGTTACAACGTTTTTATTGGTTTGAAAAAAGAAACCAAAATTGAAGATGTTTTTTCACTGTTTATTAAAAAAGAAACGGAATCCGGTGTTGAATTGGAGTCTGTTAATCCTGCCGGAACTTTTCTTGCAGAACAAAGTTTCGTCAACGATTTTGATGAGCTTTATCGTTACTACAAAAACACCCGCATTGTCGAACTCACAATTAATAATGGAAAACTTTTGGCAGGTTTTCAAATTGGTGAGCGTTTGGATGATATGCGGGTGTTTCGCTGGTCCATATCGCCTGATGGTAAAACTGTAAAATATATTGATAATCGCGGCGAACGCGATATTGAATTGCCTCCCGCTTTTGATTTTGAATGGATTTCTGCTACACGTGATAATGCCGTTCATGGTCGTCATCCACATTTAAATATTCTCGATAAAGTATTCGTCGAAACTATTGGCGGCGACCTCACTATAAAAATAGAAAATAATACCGAAGATGGTTTGGGTATTTATCGTGAAGAAGTAGAAGACAAAACCCAATCACTGGATGATGCCAGCGTATTTTATGCTGCTGTTGGCAATTTAATTTTATTAAAAATTCGTCCTTATCGTGAAGATCAATGGCGTCATTTGATTTTCAATGCTTTAACCCAGCAAGTGATTCGCATCGACAAAATTGGTCAGAGTTGTGTGCAATTACCGGAAAGCCATGGAATTATTTTCCCTGGTGGTTATTATTTAAATACCGGTGAATATAAAACTTTTGATGAAGACAATAGTGCTTTTCGTTTTAAACGAATGATTCGGTCACCCAATGGTGAAGATGTATTGTATGTTTTTTATGAACCTATGGATGGTTTGGTATCGCTGTTAGCATACAATCTTATCGAAAAGAAATTGCAAAACCCGATTTATGGTCACGGTTATGCCCATGCTGATAATGGCGAAATTGTTATTTTTTCGGCTGAAGTGGAACCCACAAGGGTTCATCCTATGCAAATTTGGACAACACCTTATGTGAGTGCTGAATTTGCCAGTAAAGCACCGCCGCGCCAAAATTTTTATGGTCGAATTGGTAATAACGAATTGGTGCGCGGAATTTCTGATTTCTACAGTATCACCCGTATTATCAATAACCAGTCAGTGTCAGTTCGTCTTTATGAAGAGTTGAATCTATCAGCTAAAAAAGTATTTGATACTTATTACTGGTTAAATGAAAAGGACGTACAGTCTATCGCCGGTGTGCTGAAAGAAATTGCATCCACAGCAGAATTGGTGATTGATGAATTTGAAAAAGTAGAATCCATTCGTCAACAATCTGCCAAAGCTATGCAGGAAGCAGAGCGCGAGCAGGAATTGATATTGCAGTCTTTGCGCCCGGAAAATTGGGGCTCGGCAGAAGATTATGTGGATGCATTGAGTCGAGTGCGTAAACAGCGTGGCCATTTGGCAACGATCAAAGATTATCGTTATATCGATCAATCGCGTATTGCTGTTTTGGATCAACAATTAATTGATGCCAACTTAAGGTTAAGTGAACAAACCGTTGCTTATCTTGCTGATGAAAAATCCTTGAAGCCTTATCTAACTAAACTGGATGAGTTAAATCAGCAGGTTGAAAAAGCTGAAACCAATGCGGCAATTAATCCTATTGTCGAAACTATTGAAAAAACGGCAACGGGTTTGGATTTGTTGTCAGAGTTGATGGGCACTCTGAAAGTTGACGATGCAACCTTGCGAACCCGTATTGTTGATGCGATTTCTGAAGTCTATGCCAAGCTCAATCAAAGTCGCGCCAATGCCAAACACAAGCAAAAGAATTTTGGGTCAACCGAAGCCATTGCACAATTTGGTGCGCAGTTTAAATTATTTTCACAAAGTATTGCCC
>CBFGPN010000060.1:0-19372 GCA_965650675.1 uncultured Cellvibrio sp. | reverse complement strand
CACTGGTAATTGGTGGCGTTAGTTTAGCGGGGAAAAAATAAATTGGGCGACTGTAATAGTCGCCCTGAAGATTCACATAAATTGTTTTTGCAAACGACTGGCCCAAGCGGTAAATGCAAGGCGAACTTGTTGATTAAACGTAACCCGATTGTTTTCTTCCCAGATCTTACCCAAATCCCGCTGATCGGAAACCAAAGCCAAAACCTTGCCTGTTTTTGCATCGCTCAGTTGAAAATTGATTGTCATAGTACCCACACCTTCACTGTAAACTTTTGTGATGGCAGGGCGACCTTTGAAATCATCTTTACTACCAAGAGGGGCTATTTCTTTCAACACCGCTTTTACTATCAAAGTTTGTTCAGTGGCCTTATCAGTCTGCGTCAAACCTGATTTGTCCAACCATTCTTTTTTCATCGCTTGCGTATATTTTTCCTGATAATAATTGCGATCCTGATCATTCAATTCCCATGGAGTGTCATTGACAAAACTGATATTGGCAGGCTTACGAATTTTCACTGCCGACATATCCAGAGGTTCAAGAACGACATATTTGTAATTGGCAATTCCCACTTTGTCCGCAACAAAAACAGAATCCAATGTTGCCGATTCAACTTCAGTTAAACCCAAAGGTTCAGCTTCTGTCGCCAGATTTTTTTCGTGCGGCTTTGTGATAGAACAAGCTGTAATTAACGCGAGACTGCCCATCAAAATCAAAACTGACTTTTTCATAACTCCACCCCGTAATTAACTAACGAACCCCAGTTTGAACCCAAACAAAATCTTAAGTTGCAGAAATTTGAGCCAATCTTGTAAAAAAATGTACCTTAAAGGCTTCCTTTCTACATACGAAAAGTTTCATCAACAAGTTGCAATGTTTTTAACATTATTTGTTAGCGCGATTCGCAATCAACTCATTAACCACCGAAGGGTCAGCCAGGGTGGATGTATCACCCAAAGAGTCCAATTCATTCGCGGCAATTTTGCGCAAGATACGACGCATAATTTTTCCACTACGGGTTTTGGGTAAGCCCGGTGCCCATTGGATAATATCGGGCTTGGCAATTGCGCCGATTTCTTTGACGCAAAGCGCGATCAATTCTTTTTTCAAATTGTCACTGGGTTGCTCGCCTGACATCAAAGTGACATAGGCATAAATACCCTGCCCTTTAATATCGTGAGGATAACCAACGACTGCAGCCTCTGTGACCTTTTCGTGCAACACCAAAGCACTTTCGACTTCGGCTGTACCCATGCGATGGCCAGACACATTCAATACATCATCAACACGACCGGTGATCCAGTAATAACCATCAGCATCACGACGCGCGCCGTCACCCGTAAAATAATAACCGGGGTAAGTAGAATAATAAGTATCGATACAACGCTGATGATCGCCATAGACAGTGCGAATTTGACTCGGCCATGCGGCTTTAATACAAAGATTACCTTCGCCAGCTCCAATAATTTCTTTGCCTTCTGCATCCACCAATACCGGTTGCACACCAAAAAATGGCAGCGTTGCTGAACCAGGTTTTAAATCAATCGCACCGGGCAATGGCGTCAACATATGTGCACCGGTTTCGGTTTGCCACCAGGTATCCATTATCGGGCAGCGACTATTGCCAACTACACGGTAATACCATTCCCATGCTTCAGGATTTATCGGTTCACCCACACTACCCAAAATACGCAAACTATCGCGCGATGTTTTTGTAACAAATTCATCGCCAGTACCCATTAATGCTCGAATTGCGGTAGGTGCCGTATAAAAAATATTGACGCCGTGTTTGTCGATCACTTGCCAACAACGCGACGCATCAGGATATGTCGGCACACCTTCAAACATCAGACTGGTAGCACCATTTGCCAGAGGGCCATAGACAATATAACTGTGCCCCGTCACCCAACCCACATCCGCTGTACACCAATAGACCTCACCTTCCTGATAATCAAACACATACTTGTGTGTCATAGCCGCCTGTAATAAATATCCTGCCGTCGTATGCAACACACCCTTGGGTTTTCCGGTTGAACCTGATGTGTAGAGAATAAATAAAGGATCTTCTGCATCCATCACTTCCGGCTCAGCTTCACTGGCTTGACGCTCAACCAGTTCTTCATACCAGAAATCGCGCTGATCATGCCAATCAATTTCTCCACTGGTGCGCGCAACCACAATACAAGTGTGAACATTCGGGCACTGCGCCAACGCAATATCGGCATTCTTTTTCAACGGGACTCGTTTGCCACCACGCAGGCCTTCATCAGCAGTGATTACCACCCGACAATCTGCATCCTGAATTCGATCTTTCAACGCCTCAGGCGAAAATCCACCAAAGACAACTGAATGCACTGCACCAATACGCGCACAAGCCAACATTGCATAACTGGCTTCAGGAATCATCGGCATATAGATACAAACCCGATCCCCTTTTTTCACGCCACGCTCACGCAAGGCATTAGCCAAACGACAAACCTGATCGTGTAATTCCTGATAAGTAATTTGTTGATCTTCGGCAGGATCGTCACCCTCCCAAATAATTGCAGTTTGATTTGCACGTGCAGGCAAGTGACGATCAATACAGTTCACACTGACATTCAACTTGCCATCAATAAACCAGGCCACCTCGCCTTTTTTCAAATCACTTTTAACCACTTTCGACCAAGGCTTTTGCCAGGTTAAAAACTGATTGGCTTGTTGTGCCCAAAAAGTCTCGGGTGATTCAATCGATTGTTGATACATGGATCGATAAAGCGCCAAATCAATATAAGCACTGGATTTAATTTGCGCAGGGACCGGATACAAATGCACATCAGACATAAAAAACTCTCGGTGATTAATTTTGTTATTTGGAAAAGTAGATGCTTGGGAAACCAGGTGGAATTCTTTATAAAAAACCAGACGACAACTCTAGCCGCTGGAGTCACTTATTGTAAATGGGGTATTCATGCCCAATCCTCCAACTGTAATTTCGGAATTCGAGAAAACTCTCGCAGATTGTTGCTGACCAAAATGGAATCTGTTGCCAGAGCGTGACCTGCAATGGCTGTGTCGTTTGCGCCTATTGGCGTACCTGAATCGGTTAGATATTTTTTCACGCTGACTGTGGCATCAACGGCATCCATATCCCACGCAAGTATTGCATCAAGACGTTTAACAAACTCATCAATCAAATAGGTATGTTTGGGCGAAGCTTTTTTACCTATTGCGCCAAAACGCATTTCGGTATAAGTGATTGCCGAAATCACAATTCTATGACGAGCGGCAATAACAGAAAGTTTTTCCAAAACCGAAACCGGATGTTCACGCATAATGTAAGAGCAAATGCAGGTATCCAACATGTAAGTCCTTTTCAAAATTTTATTCTCCCTTCATCGGTCATTATATTTTCACGATCTTGCATAAAATCATCATCAGCTTTTTCTGATTCGGCGAATGACAACCATGTGGGTCGAATGGGCTGCAGTATCAGCCTGTCTCCATCCTTAATAATTTCCAATTCCTTTATCCCGACAAATTCCATATCTTTCGGAAGCCTGACAGCCTGATTATTGCCATTGGTAAAGATAGATACCGTTCTCATGGAAATGCCCTCAAAAGTTCTGATCAGTATTCACCCAGCAAAAACCTATGTCAAGCATATGCAAGGTGTGATTATTAGATCAGATGCCTCAGAAAACAAAAGGCCGCATTAGCGACCTTTTTAAACAGATCATGCAACCTGCATGGGAATGGTATTGGTAGTACGTTCAACTTTATTGTTCTCATCCAGATAAACCAGCTTGGGTTTATGGTTGAGTAACTCGGCTTCGTTGAAATGGCCATAGGTTGCGATGATTACACGATCACCCACCGAGACTTTACGTGCGGCTGCACCGTTCATGGAGATAGTGCCTGAACCTGGCTCAGCCAGAATGATGTAGGTGTGAAAACGCTCACCATTGTTGACGTTGTAAATGTCGATTTGCTCGAATTCGCGCATACCAGCAAGCGCGACCAGATCCGCATCAATCGCACAGGAACCGTCATACCAAAGCTCCGCCTGGGTTACCTTGGCCATATGTAGCTTGGCTTTTAGAAAATTGGATAACATCAATAACCTCCGGGAGACAAATCGTCAATTCAAATTCACAGACACATTATCAATCAAACGGGCACCCTTGGTATACATGGCACCCAGTATCGTGATCTCCCGATCATCATGTGCCGCCATTTCCAGAGTGCGGCTGTTGCAAACATTCACATAGTCCACACGAAAACCGGTGGCTTCTATTTCAGCCTTCGCCTGGTCGATCAAGGCCGCAAAATCACGGCGGCCGGATTCGATGGCCTGCCTGATCTGATTCAAGCTGCGGTTCAACACATTGACCAGCGGTCGCTCTTCAACTGTGATGAAACCATTGCGTGAGCTCATCGCCAGACCGTCGGCTTCACGGAAAATGTCGCCAGCGGTAATTTTAATCGGGATACACAGGTCTTCTACCATTCGGCGTATCACTGCCAGTTGCTGAAAATCCTTTAAACCGAAAACCGCTTCGTCGGGCTGGACAATATTGAACAGTTTGGTGACAACAGTAGTCACTCCCTCAAAATGCCCCGGGCGACTGGCCCCACAGAGAACATCCGTCATGCTTGGCACTATCACACGCGTCTGTTCCGCCATGCCATTAGGGTAGATTTCTTTTTCATCGGGGCAAAATAGATAATCGCAATTGGTGGCTTCCAACCTGGCGATATCTGCCGCCAGGGTACGGGGATATTTGTCCCAATCTTCATTCAAACCAAATTGCAGGGGATTCACAAAGATACTGGTAACGACTATGTCGCAGTTCTTTTGGGCAATTTTGACCAACTCTATATGGGCCTGATGCAAGTTCCCCATAGTCGGTACAAAGCCTATGCGCTTTCCGGCTTTACGCTCTTGTGCCAGAGCCTCTCGCAACGAGTGAATGTGATGAAACACCTGCATAACAACCTCCAATTCACCGCCCATATTACGGGCGCGGGATAATACAGGGTTGATAAAGCCCTGTATATCGGCTTGCACCGGCTCAAATTATCCTACTGCCGCTCAGTAACGGGAAATAGTTATTTACAGGTCTTCATAAAATTGGTTTAAATTGCGCCCGCAATCAAAGGCACGAAAACAACTATAAAGAAGATCATCTATGACAAGCTTATTCACCTCCTTGAGACCCCATATTCTCTTCATCGGCTTACTGGTTTTTTATTTCATTATTCGATGTTTCTATCTGGACGCCGTACCCCGATGGGATGCAGCCAGTTATTGGGACGCATTAAAAGTGGCGACAGAATCCACCAAAGCCGCCCAAAACTGGGATGATTTTTACCTGACACTGAAACGTGATTACAACGCTTTTGGCCATACATCGATGGGTTACTACGGCATTCTGGTACTGGGCCAACTGATTGATTTCCCCAATTTATTTATTTTGAATATCACCAACATTTTGCTGGCATGCCTTTCCATTTACTGTTTCTACAAAATACTGCTTTGGTTTTTTCCGGATAACCGCAACAGAACAGAAGTTTTATTGGCAACCGCTGCTTATGCATTCAATCCATTATTTTTCGGATGTTCGATTTTTTTAAATACTGATTTCCCGGTACAAGTGTTTTTTACTGCTGCATTCGCCAGCTTGTTATACGGGCGCTATCTGTTATTTGGTATCGCCAGTTTCTTTATGATCTTTTCAAAAGAAACAGGAGCATTGTTTTATGGCGCTTTGGGCTTGGGGATTGGAATACCCGCTCTGTTTTCTTTCCTGAGAAATCCCAAACATTTTTTTACCATAGGCCCCAACTATTTATTTCCTGGCACTCACACTCCCATCATTGGCGACTATAAATATTGGCGCGCATTGGGTCGCGTACTCTGCCTGATTACGCCAGGCATTATCCTGATTGCTTACATGATGATTCGCAAAGGCGAAGTATGGGCAGCGGAATCCAGTCTTGGCTGGAATTCAGAAGGTTGGAATACTTTTGGTTTCCGTGGAGAAATTGTACTGGCTCGTTTAAGCCAAACATTTATATTGAATTTCCATTGGATATGCAGCTTATTATTGATCGTATTATTTTTTATTGGCATTGGACGAAAAATAGAAGCAGGCACTCTTTTCAAATCATCGTCAAATAGAAAGTTGTGGGCAAAGCTGGGGCTCTACATCGCATTTTTCTTATTCGTCGCATTTAACGTCACTTACATGACTTTTATCCTGCCCCGTTATGTCGTAGCTGCAGGCTTCTTCCTGATTTTCTGTTTACTGATTGTGTTGAATTACTCCATTAATTCAACCAGAAAACGCCAGGCAATACTTGCCACTATTTTGGTACTTTTTGGGATTCAGACCTTCAAAACAGTCGATCCCGTTTCCAAATTGGTATTTGGCTCAGCGCCATTTTCTGACAATACGATTTTGCAAATTGATGGCCAATATCAAGCCGTCGGAAATGGTTTCGTCTACAACTCTGAATACACAGCGGTAGATAAACTTTTCAACATCATGCAAAAAACTATCAAGATGAACGACAACACCGTCCTTTATATGTGGCACAGGGACTGGTGGTTCCCCTGGTTACGTAATGGGGTTTATGTTGATAGAAAATCATTTGAACGAACCATCGATTGGCGTGATGGGTTTAGCTATAACTTCGTTAACATCGATGACATATCAGCCAATCCAAAACCGCAAACGGCCTATTACATTTATATGCCCTGGTTGTCCAAAATGTCGAATGAGCAGGAAGAACTTGCGCTAGTGAGGCAACACTATTCTGTAGGCCCACTGCAAGTGGTAGGTTACATGGGCTACAAGATTCATATTTATCAGTTAACTTTATTGCCGCAGGTTCATTAATTTTTGATAGTAATCCATGTCATACCTGCGAAGGCAGGTATGACGGAAATTGAGATGTTTAGTTTTAACCAAAAAACTTACCAATAACGCGGCAATGGCTTTTTGATTTCGATGTAACTCGGACACTGCACAATATATTCGCCGATCAACAATTGCTTCATGATTCGACTCACCATTTCGCGCGATGAGCCCACCATATTGGCTATATCCTGATGCGTGACTTTGGGGTTGTGGATGCGTTTATTTTCATCGCTCAGTTTTTCCAGGGTTGCACTCACTCGACCATAGACATCCAATAAAGCCATATCTTTTACGCTGTCGGTCAATTCACGCACACGACGCGTCACCTCGGTCAATAATTGCAACGCGAAGTCAGGATGCTTGTGCATCAACTCATGGACACTGGTGCGGGATACCAACAAAATTTCGCATTCGGTAATGGTCACAACAGACGCCGAACGGGGCTTACCATCGATTAATGACAGCTCACCAAAATATTCACCTTCATGCATATAGTTCAGGTTAACCTGACGACCATCCTCATCGTTCAAATAAGCACTGACTGTACCTTTGCGAATAATATACATGTGGGTTGATTCATCGCCTTCAGTGACCAGTACGGTATTTTTCGGGTACTTGCGCAAGACACTGAGTTTTTCCAATTCGGCGAGATAATGGGCTGGCACATCGGTAAATAAACTGACGTTCTCTAGCATGATGCTGGCTTCTTATTTGATAGTGGATTTTGGGTAACTCTGGCGAGGGCAATCATAACGCTTGTATAAGAACAGAGCTAATGTTGGCGCAAAAATAAACGTTATTTTTTGCGCCAATCTAAATTTTCACTTCCGGAATTACTTTTAGTGACGCAGAGTTGTTATTAAAAACAAAACACCGAATAATCCACCGCTTATCTCACCGACACTTGTATTGCACAGAGCCAGCCAATGACCACTGATGCCACACAACATTGTGAACAAACACTGATGTTCACCGATATAGTGGGTTATTCACGCCTGATGGGTATTAATGAAACCCTGGCAGTCGAAATGTTGGGTGAATATCGCCGTATTTTGCTTGCCGACATTCAATTGCATGGCGGGCAACTGGTTGAATTTGTGGGTGATGCGATCTTTGCCCGCTTCAACACCGCCACCCATGCAGTTGCAGCCGCCATTTCAATACAGCAACACCTGTTAGCTTTTAATGAAGATCGCGATAAAAAATTACCACGACTACAAACCCGCATTGGCCTGCACAAAGGCGAAGTGATGCTACGCGATAATGCGGTGTTCGGTGATAGCGTGAATATAGCCGCACGCCTTGAACCCCTCGCCGTTGCCGATGGCATTTGTATTTCACAAAGCGTTTATGATGAAGTCCGCTTTTTCCTTTCAGCACCTGCGAAACGTTTGGGTTCGCAAACTTTAAAAAATATCCAGCAAAAAATTCGCGTCTATTTAATCAAACCCGCCGGCATCGGCTGGCGCGATCATCTGCATTATTTTATTCGAGGTATTAACAGAAAAATTTCTGCTTATCGTTATCCACTAACCTTTTGCCTTCTCACGTTAATCGCCGCCGGATTTTATTTTATCCCACGCTGGCTGGTACCCGGTTACGCCGCCAATTATGTCGAAATCACCAATTTTAAAAATCTCATGAGCGAAAAAGGTGACGCCGATTATTTTTCTGCCGGTATCACCGCCGCCGTACGATCACAACTGGCTGATATGCGCGATGTTTACATCATCGACGAAAAAGAAGGCGTACACGCTCCCATTCGTTTGGAAGGCAGCGTACAAAAACTCGGCGACAATCTACGCATCTCCTATCGCCTGTTTCGCACCAAAAATAATGTACAAATCGCTGGCGGAAAACTGGACGGTACCTATCAAGACATTTTTATTCTGCAAGACCGCTTGGTAGGTGAAATCGCCCGTTATTTAGCAGACGAATTTGATTTACAAAATTTTCGCCCTGCACCTTTAAGGCTAACCAATAATATTACCGCTTATGATTTTTATATGCGGGGAATGGAGTTTCTTGAAAAACCCACATCCCATGACAATGTTGATGAAGCTATTACTTATTTTAATACTGCGCTGGTTCACGATGCCAAGTTTGCTTCGGCGAATGTGGGGCTTTGTAAGGGTTATTGGAAAAAGTATTCTCTTGATAGTTCTGCACAATGGTTGAATGACGCAGAAAAACATTGCTTCTTGGCGCTTTCTAATGATGCCAATAATCCTGAAGCTTATGCATCGATTGGGGCAATATACAGAGATACAGGAAGATATGAATTAGCGATAGAATACTTACAAAAAGGCTTATCAATTGACAAAAAGTCATTGCACCTAGGAATTATTTTATCCAGTGTCTATAGCTCATTAAATAAAAAAGAATTAGCTGAGAAAATTCTTTTGAATAACATTAATGATTTTACTGGGAGCTGGAGAGCTTATGACAGTTATGGAGCTTTCCTAACAATGAATGGACGTTACGAGGAAGCAATTGAAATTTATAAAAAGGCAATTAGTTTAGATGAAAGTAATTTTTCTGCTTTCAACAATACAGGTGTTAATTATTTCTATTTGGGAAAATTCAACCAAGCTGCAAACTATTTCGAATTGGCAGCAAGACTACAACCCCATGGCCGAACTTTTTCAAATTCTGGTAGTGTTTATTATTATGCAAATAATTTTGAAAAAGCTGCTGATATGTATAGAGAAGCCTTACGATTGGAGCCAGATAACTACCGATGGGCATCTAATATTGCGGATGCCTATAAATTTATAGAAGGAAAAAAAGATATGGTAAATACCTACTTCGAAAAATCTATTGAGTTATGTCGCGCAGCAATACAAACCAACCCCAATATTGACCGCACATATCATTATCTTGCGATCAACTTGGCCTATTTCGGAAACGCATCGGATGCAAAAATTGCATTAATTGAAGCAGAAAAATTAAATCCAAACAGCCAAAGTTTATTTTATGCAAAACTACGAGTCGCTGTTTTTTTACAAAACCATGATGAAATTCAACAACAGTACCAGAATTTGATTAATTCAGGCTATTCCGTTAAATTGCTGGAAGCGGACCCTGATTTTCGTGCGCTTAAACTAGATACACACTATTAATCATTTCATAAGATTGGGAGATTGTATGAATACTTTAAAATTTTTACCCCTTGCCGCATTAATAGCCTTAACCGGTTGTACCACAGTAAAGCTGGAAAATAAAATTGCCGATATGGATAAACACCATAAACATACAGTGCGTGTTATCAAGAATACCAATACGGCTATTGTCGGCATTCCACTCACCAAAGAACAAAAACTTCCCAAATCTTTGGAAAAATTAAAAATCAAAGTTAAAACTGGACAAAAGGTTGTGTTTGCCGGGCCAGAAAAATTTGAAATTTTTGCCAAAGACAATAACTTTGCAGTTTTGGGGATCAACACCCAAACCAGCAATTGCGACAAAGCGTCCCAGGATTGTATTGGCTCCAAAGATGGTGTTATCAATATAACCATCCCCAAACCCAAAGATATTTCCAACCCAGCGCTAGTTAAGGAGCTTCGGGAAAAGAAAAAGATCATCGTACCTTTTGGCATTCGTATTGATGGTGATGAAATTGATCCAGAGATGGAGATATCAACAAATGACTAGTATGCAAAAGGGGGTCAGACCCCTTTATTTAAACCCCAAGGCCAGCCTAACTGCTGGCCTTTTTATTTCCCCAAAAGAATCAATCATCCATCAAATATTTGGCGCAAAAAAACACAAATAACCTCAACAATTCAATAAATGGTTAATGATATTTTTTATCTATTCAAGGTTGGAACCGTGTTCACCTGACTTGGGTTTGAAGAAATTGAAGTTAATCAACTTCTGTTGAGAGATACAAGGTTGGAAGAGCGTAGCCCCGTATGAAGTGAAGTGTCATGCGGGATCTAATCACTCAATCAATAAAATTCGCGCAGTCCTTATCCTCCATCTGTAAGCCAAAACGCACAGCACATTCCGAAGTCTGCCACTGGTTCTGGCGCCATCAGTCGTTAAAATGCGCGACACAGGGATGGCAATTTTAATAGGGAGTTTCGAGACTAATCATTTTTCACTTCGCAAAAAGGAGTTACGCAAATGATCATTAAATTACTTTCTCTTGTTCTTCTGATAACAGTTTCAACGGCAGCCAGTGCTACCACTATGATGCCGCTGTCCAACATTCCCCTTGGCGTGTATTTACTGAGCATTGGCTCCTGCGCATTTGTATTCCTGCGCAAGGCAATTTCAGTAAACAAGGAAACCAGCGTGAATAATTCACAGCCGGTTGCCTCAAAACTTCACATTCATACAAACTCGAAGTCGATAAGGTAACAACTGTGGCTGGTGCTTGTAAGGACTAGCGGGTGAGGTCTGGACCTCGCTTGTCAGGGATACGACGACACTTGCAGTGACTACCCCTCAGTTATTTCGAGTGCATGCTACTGGCCACATTTACTTTTAAATTTGCTTAGGCAATCTGTCAAAAGGAGTTCATAAATGGTTAACAGGCTGATTATTTCTCTGCTTTTAATTATTTTTTCAATCATTCTCAGCGCTATGTTCTATGCAGACCAAGCTCTGACTTCTGTATTTCATAAAGATGAATGGGTTCAGGAAAGCATGACCAAGGATATTTGCGGCGACACCGATTGTGATGACTTAACAACCACAGAAACAACTCAATCCATCAGTGAGTTTCTGGCGTCACGACATGATGCACCCGTCACTTTTCAACCTTTGGTATTACTTTTGATCGGGCTTATTGCTGTTTTTTTCCTGAGAAGATCAGCATCCGACAAATAGTTTTCCATTTTTCCCCAGATATTTTATTTTTGCAGCCCGGATCAGATGACCGGGCTTTATTTTTATGACGAGTAACCAGATGACAAGGTGAATATTTCACAAGATTGAACGTGAATATTTCACATTGAATTTTCTGTTTTAGCTATAGCTTACCGGTGTAGCGGTGTTAACAAGGAAAGAGAACAGAATGAAAATTTTGTGGTTAAGGACAAGACTGGTTGGCGATTAAAGTTTCAATGTGGTGGATTCGCTCTGGCTGGCATTATCCCAATTCAGTTGCTATTTTTATCGCTGCATTACACTGACAAGTGGGCATCGCTATTTCAATTGATGCTTATTTTACTGATCATCTATCCGCCATCATCCTTGCCGGATGCAACCCTGCACGCACGTTTCAAATCCATCACTCTGGTGAATAAATCACAAGTCCCCGGTAATTTCCTGCACCTTGATTCCCTGATTTTCCTTTTACACTGCCAACGCACCAACCCGTTTCCGAGTTTGAAGAGGTGATCGAAAAGACCATGCCATCAATTGTTACGATTACAACTTATCAACATTCTGATCAAAACCTCAGAGATGATTCAGCAACTAACTTGCGACACCTTTTTGAAGCAAAAGAAAAACATGAAGTAGTCGATAAAACCGGTACAGGATTTTTTGTATCAAAAAATGGTTACATCATGACCTGCTTACACATAGTCAAAGACGCTGAAAAAATTCAGGTAACGCTTCATGACAAACGAAAATTTTCAGCACAACTTGTTGCCAGCGACAACGTGTCGGATTTGGCATTGCTTAAAATCGACGGCGATAACTTTTCTGCATTAAGTTTTGAATCTGCAAAACTGCCAAAAGTAGGTGCATGGGTATTTGTTATAGGCGCGCCCTATGGTTTTGACTATTCTGACAACGTAGGAATAATCAGTGCACTCAACCGCAGGCTTCCAATAAACGCCGGTGACTATTCCATTCCACACATTCAAACCAGCATTTCAATTACCCCGGGGCATTCAGGCGGCCCCGTAATTAACCTATCCGGAAAAGTAGTTGGTATAACAAACCATATATTGACCGATCAACCCGGTTCCATCGGCATGTCATTGGCAGTACCCGCTCTATATGCAGAAGAATTAAGCAGAAAATGGATTTATGAATCAAAAATAAAAGTGGGGGCATAAAACACAAATGAATGATGCAAAGACCTGGGGAAATTATTTATTTTGAAAAAAATCGTCACCCCGCTTTCACGAGGTGACGTAAACACACAACGAGGACACACAATTAAATATTGAGAGGAGACAAGTTCATTCGATCAATACCAACGCTGGAAATATTTAATCCCGTCAATTGCGCAATACGTGTAAATAAATCGGCATGGCTAAATTGGGAGCATTGATTATTCGCCCAGCTGGTTGTTTGTTTGATGGATTTATAAGTGCCGCTGCTATCACGACTACCCACTGTAGTTGTGGATACCAGAGGTGTTTTATACCAACGACCGGTCCTTATGGCATTAACGCCACCACTGGCACTACCTCCACCACCAATGACTATGTGAGGTTTCAAATCGCGGTCATGAGTACCATTTGAAATTTCGCCGGTTAATACGATGATAGTGTTATCGATTAAACGGCGGCCGTCGATATCAATCGTATTTTGTAAATCTCTTACAAAATTCACCACTTTTTGTGCATTGTATTGTGTCCAACCTACATAAGCTCTTCTGGCATCGGCAGGTTTGCCTTCATTGTAATGCGCAATATCGTGATGGAAATCACCGGTGTATCCGGATATTCCAACGTGAGCGCCACCTGCTGTGTCTGTCCACATAAATTCATCTGTCTGCTCGCCAAACCCGACTACAGCAACACGATGTGTATCGTTAGTAAATGCTACGCGCACCATATCCAACATGCTTTCCATTTCCTGTCCGATATTTTGTGATTGCACCGGTATTTTTTTCAAAGTAGCCGTACCACTCACAACAGGTTTTGTACCTACTTTTTTACCGACGGCATTTACCGCTTCAAGGTAGGAATATAATTTGTTGCGCTCGTTGATATTGGCAGCATTAATATTTTGAATAATTTGATTGGTTTCGCTGGATAAATAAGGAAATAACTCTGCAATAACAGGATCGACACCGGTGTTACTACCGCCCCCGCTTCCACTGAAAATAGAACGATAAGCATCGTAAGATCTTGTGTAAAAAGCGAGACTGTCCAAACGGTCATTAAATGATAATGGGTGATAAGCAGCGCCCCATGAAGTGTATCGCGCACTCAAACGCAATGCAGGCATGTTGTAATGTTTCTCAAGCAAATAATCAATTGAGGGGGCAATAGGTCTTGGAAAAGGCCCACCTAAAGCGGAATCATTCGGTGCTTCAATCGGCACTGCGGCCGTTAAAATATCTGAATAGGAAACATCATGTGCATTACCCCAAAATGTACCGCGTAATCCATCCACAAAAACACAATCTGCTTTAATAGATTCAAATGGACTCCAGAATTCCGGTAACTCAAAATCAAATTCACTTCCTGAAAAATTATCTATGGCTTGATAACCAGAACCCCAACCATGAGCCAATGGAATAAAACAAACTCTTACAGGTGCACGTGTTTGTGCGAATGTCTGCTCTACTTGTAATGCACTTAACAACCCCAATCCCGCCAAGCCTTTAATGAAATCACGTCGCGCTAATTGTTTATTGATCAATATGTTCTTGTTCATGATAGATTCTCTCTGCTTTGATCAATCATTGCGAAGACGCAAACTTTCCAGCTTCGCCAATGCCAGTGCCAGTTGACGAATGGAGATTTGATTGGCATTTAATTGTTCATTAAATTTTTCCAACTCACATGAACTGGCATCCAAAGTTTCGCCTGCAACATTTTCCAGGAATCGTCTTGCAATACAGGCCCTCACTCTTGGCGACGAAACCAATGTATTGGTAAATTCAATATTGTTGGCAAACGTGAGCATTGTGGATACATCGAGATTAATTGTCCCCGATGCATCAATCGGAACATTTTGTTTTTCAAATGTTCTGAAGCGACCGATAGCATCATAATTTTCATAACCAAATCCGGCCGGATCAATATGCACATGACAACTGTTACACGGTACTTGCGATGTGTGCAACATGGTCAACAAATCGCGTGTGGAGGTTGTATTGGGATTAACCTCCGGTGGTATTGGCGGCTCCATTACACCAGGTGGTGGATCACCCAATTCCTGACACAATAATTGCTCCAGCGTATAAACACCGCGTTTCACAATTCCTGATGCACCTTCTTTCGAATGCACGGATAAAAATGCAGGATGCGTCAGCAAGGTATTGCGTTGCCCTGAAGGTGTTGCCATCAAGCGCTGATTGCTGCCAGTTACCGATAAGCCCAACAAATCATCAATATCGGCATTCACATAAAATTGCGTTACCGAGAGCACATTCAAAATATCACGATCACGATTGGCAACCTGATCTGTCAAACTCATTTCCGCACTGGTTAATAAAGATTGTCGAACCGATTCATTGAAATTTAATTCAGCCAATTTGTTAACTGTTTTTACACGTTCCAATTTCAAATAATCGCGATAAAAACTGACAAGAGCCTGATCAAAACGCGAATCAGCAATCATACGTGTGATTTGTGATTCAACGGTTGCTTGTTGCAACAGGGAATTATTTTCTGCAAGCCCGTAAAGTGTTTCATCCGGCGGTGAATTCCAAAGTGCATAAGATAACAAACTGGCAATTTCATAAGCCGTTAACTGGACAGTTCCACTCTGCAACGTCCCTATTTCCGAGCGATACAAAAAATGGGGATTCAACATTAATGACTTCAACAGAAATTCAACTTGAGCAGATTTATTTCCACCTGCATTACGCACATTGGTAATACGCGTATTAATTGATTGTTTTTCTGTTGTTGTCAGCGGGCGACGCCACAGCAAGCGGCCTTGTGTATCCAAAATAGTTGTTAAGCAAGTGTTACTGGTTGAACTGACACAACTACTGACTGTGGTGTTTTGTACCAAAAGCTGATCGACAATCGCATCAATCGACAAATAAACGGATTCCATATTAATTTCGTGAATTCGCAGCGCATTGGCGTCATTCGACATACCTATGGTTGGAATGGCATCCTGAAAATCAGGCAATACTGCATCACTGTAAGTGCCACCAAAAACCGATTTTATGCTATTGGCAAATTGTGTTTTCGTCAGGCGTCTGAGTTTTGGCGACAACAATTCATTGCTGGCAGAACAACTTAAACCTGGATTAACTGTGCCACCACAAAGTGAATCGTAAGCAAAATACGCATAATCATTTAACAATGCACTTTGTGGATAAACATTGGCTGAATCAGCAAAACCCGGCATGTTATTTTTTCCATTACGCACCGTATTTTGAAAATTACTCAACGAATATTGTGTGAAATCCAATTCAGGTAAGTCAGCTGCAAAACCGGAAATGCCATCATTACCGTGACAACCGGCACAGGCAATACCACTTGATTGCGACAAAAAGCTGGTAGAAAGTTGCGCAGGTTTTGGCGCAGCACAAATATTACCGGATGCAGAACTGGCGATAGATGAACTGGATGAGCTGGAACGAGAACTCGATAAGCTTGATCGCGAACTGAAAGAACTCAAACTGGAACTGGATCGTGAACTTGATGAGCTCGAATTGGAACTTGAACGCGAACTTGATGAGCTCGAACTGGAACTTGAACGCGAACTTGATGAGCTAGAACTGGAACTTGAACGCGAACTTGATGAGCTAGATCTAGAACTGGAGCTTGAACGCGAAGTTGATGAGTTCGAGCGAGAATTTGAACTTGACGAAATCAACTGTGCACTCGACGAACTGAAAACAAGGTTTATCGAACTTTTAGAACTCGACAAACTCGAAGAGCGTGAGGATGAAATAGAACTGATAAGTGTTATTGAACTGCTATTGGAAGAGCTACTAACAGCTGTCGAACTCACCACCGCTTTACTGGAGCTTGAAGTCACAGTACTGGATATAGATGTTTGCGATTGAGTTGAATTATTTGATTCTTCATCAATATCCGCTTCGCCACCACACGCAGTTAACAAACAAAACAAGGGAATCCAGACAAATGCTCTCATTTTCACCCTCTTTTTATTGATTTTTTCGGCACCAGTTCGCTTAAATCTGGAACACTGATATTTGGTTTTGAGGGATTATTTAAGACTTTTTTCTGAAAAACAAACCCAACTCGTTGAATTGAGTGCCTGATCACAGGTAAACAGGAAGGGTAGCGCTATCATCAATTTTCATCTGACAGAATAAAAAAAATTCTCATTTAGAAATATCAGAAATAAGAGTCTGGAAGAAATACCGGGTTAGAAACGAACATCCCGCTTTCGCGGGATGTGGGAATTAAGCACTGCGATTCAAACCACTCGATTTTTATGCCATAGGCACCGCAATTATTTTTTGCACATCGTGATTAACATCAACAATCCGGACATTTAATAACTGCCCTACCTGATAGTTAATGTGAGCATTGCAATCTTTTATTAGAGCCCATGCACCCGCAGACAGCTGCACAATATACCCGGCATGAGTTACTGCTTTCACTACCGAAGAAAATGCTTTTCCAACTTGATATAACTTGGGATTCCGCCAGGGATTTAATTCCGGAAAAACATCTTTGCGGGAAGCAATAAACTGATTTTTTTTCATTTCAACAATAACAACTTCAATAATATTGCCCACTTTATAATTGGAATACATTCTCTCCAATGCACCCGATGCCATCCAATCCATATCTTTTAACCTGACAACTCCTTTCATATTTTTATACTTCAACTGCAAACCAGAATCAGAAATACCTGTGATTTCCGCCATTACAAGCTCATGTGTTGTGACTGCCATGATTGCCTCCTGGTGTAAGTTTCGTGATAGGGATTTCGGATAATGGATTCTATTTATGACAGTTTCAATACTGCAAAGTAAATTTTTTTAAAGAAGACGATAAATGTTACCGATGGGCATAAGCACTGTCGTCGTTATTTGCTATTTCGATAATTAGGTTGAGATACGCGCAATTTAACTCAAGCAACTACTGTTACCCTGTAACCGACAGTAACACAATAAAATTGTACTCAGTGTTGATCAAGAAATAATATTAAATGCTTGCTTGCAGCTTGTATAAGATTACAAACAGATTTTACCATTTCAGCAGCATTAACATCATCTGGATTTTCTTTAAGTTTTTTTTCAATTACTCCAACCTGTTCCGAAAGATGCAATGCGCCCATGGTGACAGCGATTCCTTTTAGTGAATGCATTTCATGTGCAATTTTTGGAATATTTTCTGGAGACAGCAATAACTCATTTAATTTGTCTGGAAGCTTTGATAGATTTTCAATAAATTTCGGTAGCATTTTACGATATAACGCTTCATTACCTCCCATACGAGCAATTGCACCTTGAAAATCAAATTCTTTTATCTGTTCAGATGTTATGGGTTGATCAATAGAAGTCAATTTCTTATCTACTTTAATTTCAGACCATCCTGTCTGAGCGCGTAATACCTTAATCACATGCTCCAAATCAAAAGGTTTCCCCAAATGTTCATTCATGCCACTTTCAATACATGCATCTCGATCAGATTTCATGGCGTTTGCTGTCATGGCAACAATTGGAAGTGTTTTGCAATCCAGTTGATTGCGGATGAACCTGGTAGCCGTGATGCCATCCATCCCTGGCATTTGCAAATCCATTAAAACCAAATCCACACCAGGTGAGTTTAAGGCTTTAAGATTTTTTGACAAAAAATTAATTGCTTCTTGTCCATCATTAGCAACATCAACCCAGGCACCTTCTGCCTGTAATAATTCCAATGCAATTTGTTGGTTGGTTGGATTGTCTTCCACCAACAAAATTTTCATGGAGTCCAAGCGTTTAAGATTGTTATTATTTTCTTTTTTCAGATTTTTGTTTTCCAAAGCGACAATTTCTTCAGCGGAAAGCAGGGGTATTTCAATGAAGAAAAAGAAACAACTCCCAACATTTAGTTCGCTCTGTAAATTAAGTGATCCGCCCATCATCGCTACCAATCGCTGGCTGATGGCCAACCCCAACCCTGTCCCCCCAAAACGTCTTGTTGTGGAAGATTCGGCTTGTGTAAATCCACTGAATATTTTTTGATGATTTTCAGGAGCAATACCAATACCTGAATCCTTAACACTAAATTTCAGATTGACTGAGTTAGATAATATTGAATTTAACTCAACCGAAATTGCAACGTAACCCTGCTGGGTAAATTTGATTGCATTACCACCTAAATTAATCAGAATTTGCTGTAATCGCAAAGAGTCCCCAAATAAATAACGAGGCACTTTTTCGTCAATATCAACAATTAATTCGACAGGTTTGCTACCAATATTAGTATTTAAAATTACTTTTAGGTCAAACAATACTTTATCAAGATTAAAGCCTATTGGATCCAGTTCCATTTTCCCCGCTTCAGCTTTTGAAAGATCCAGTATGTCATTAAGCAGGCTTAGCAGTGATTTTGCAGCACTTTCAGTTTTAAGTGCGTAATCCTTTTGCCTGGAATTAAGTTCCGTTTTTTGTAAGAGCGATAAC
>CBFGPN010000059.1:0-19678 GCA_965650675.1 uncultured Cellvibrio sp. | reverse complement strand
GTTAGTTATTTTGTACTTCAAGAATTTTCTGAAATGATGTTCAACTATCAGTGGGTGATTTTTTATTTCGCTATTTAATAAAGGTGTTATTGTTTCTATAGAGTTATTTTTATTCTTTCGCTTTCCCCACTCATGATTTTCAATTAACCTTTTTATAATGCTGCTAACTGCTGTTGTTATTGCTGTGCTTACAGCTAAAAATATAATTTCGTACATGAGTAATTTCCCTTTTTGCTTTCTTATCTATTTGTTGCCGATTTTATAGCTTCATTTAACCCTGGCATTGTTGGTCCGGATTCATTTGTTAACAATCCTGTTTCACTTCTGCTAAATAGTGCCTGCAATATTATGCTTCTGGAAGATTCATCAACAGTGTGTTCTTTACTCAGTGAAAGATATAAGTAGGTGAGCTGTTCTCTTTCTTCTGCATCACGCATTAAATGAAATGAACTAAATGTTAGCTTGGAAAGAGCTCTTATTAGAAATGCAAAAACTGCAAGAAATGATCCGTATATGGCTATTCCTTGTACACTATTTAAGTGTATTCCCATTTCTTTTCCTTGAAGCCAGCTTGTAAAGAAAAAATAAAGCATCATCATCCCCAGCAGACCTAATAATATTAATGATGAAATCCACCATCTTCCCTGAATCTTATATTTGGCTGCGGCTTTATTCCAGTATTCTGCTGGTTTTTCTAATTTTAATTTATCTTTATAGGTGTTTTCTAAATCTTCAATTCTTATTTTACAGCTATCCATGAAGCTTATAAATTTTTCTCTTCTTTCTGAAGTATCAGATTCACAATATTCATTTACAGATGTGATCCAATTATTCCATTGTTCGCCTGTTGATTTATACCATTCGTTCCAGTCTGATTGGGTAGATTCTTTCCATTCATCAGTTGCCTTTTTAAAAAGCTCAACTGATTCAATAAGTTCATTTCTGGAATTTTCTAAGTCATTTCGTAAATTATAAAAGGATTTTTTTTCACTGTTTCTTCTTTTTAATATTTCACTGTCTTGGTTGCTTATTTCATAGGCATACATGATGCCTATGAAATTATGATAGATTGAAGGGTTTAACAGGTTATTTCTTTGAGTGTAGGCAATAAATGCATTTGCTGCTTCGCCTCCGAATTTTTCTTGGCAATCGAGCAGTTGAGTAAATAGTATGCTTTTGCTGTAGACCCATTGAGTTTTAAATGTACCTGAATATCGGTGCATTAGATTATGTACATTATATTGGGTCGTTGATGCATCCCAATTTCTTGCTTCCTCTGTCCATCGTTCTATTTCAATAACTATGGGGGAGAGCGTCGATAGTATTTGTGTGCATTCGGCTCGAGTGCCAGTTAAGGTTGGTTTGTTGTATGCATCCTGCCATGCTTTACATTCTTCCTTTATAAAATAATAGAAATTTTTCAGTGTATTAAATTCAAATTGTTTTCCTTCTATGTCTTCTATTCTTATAGATATCGTATGGTCATTCATTTGACATGATCTCTTTTCGGGAAGCTAAAATATGTGAATTAACACTCGTATTTATCTTTTATGAATTGGTGATAAAACTGTCCTTTGGATCGAGCGGATATAAAACTATTAAATACACTTTCTGGTACTCTGCAATAGGTATAAATAGGATTGCTATCTTCGAAATCTATATACATTTGCATTGATTTTACGTCATAGCCAATTTTTCTTATAGCCGTTGAGTTTACGTTTATCCATTTGATCATAGTGCGTCACCTTTATGATGCTTTTATCCATCTCATTTCACAGACACGGGTCGCTACCCGATCTACATGTGCCGGGTTTGATTGATCAAAAAATAAATCCCGACGCTAACCCAATATAATTTTGTCGGCAATTTTGTAACCAATATCCGTTATTTCGTATGTGTTACCATTATGACCGCGTTCAATTAATAAATCTTGGTCGATAAGTTCTCGTAGTGCTGATTCCCATTTTGCAATTTCTCTTCTTTCTTTACCTTTTAAGAAGTCTCTATTGTTTGAGCTTAACTCAACGCCATCTGAATATCTAAGGTACATAACTGTTCCATGTGAATCTAGGCTTGCCTCTTTCAATATAATTTTTGCCTCACTGCTTAATTCAGGAATTTCCATTTTTTTGTTTTCTGTTAACTGTTCGTTAGTTACGAATTCCATTTTTTCTTGATCTTTTCTGTTGATTTCTTCAAGTCTGTATCTAAGATCGGAAATTAATTCATCCTTTTTTCTTATTTCTTCTTCATATTCTTCAGCTGCTCTATATGTTTCTCTTCTTATCTTTATGCTTTCTTCTTTTGTAAGTAATACTTGATTTTCTATTGCTTGTTTTTTTTCATTAAGTTTTTTTCTATGTTCCAAGGTTTTTTCATAGATTTTTAATGAGAAGTGAGGAAGTGCAAGCAGATATAATAACGCCAATATTAGGGGCATCACATAAACCCAAATTGGGCCGAAAATACATGAATAGTCAAAAAAATAACTTGGCTGAAAGAGATAGTATTCAATGTTAACAAATTTAATATTTATGGAATCAGAGGAAAATATGATGAGTAAAAGCCTAAAGTTCCATATGCACCAAATTATTAAATAGGCACCTGTAAGAGGGCTGCTGTCTCTGTCGTAAAGATATGCTTTTATTGATTTAATCGCATCTTCCATTTATATCTCCAACAAAAAAACCGCTACCAAGCTTCACCAAAAAATTCATTTTTTTGACTAACTCAATAGCGGTTTGGGTTATTCGATCCGGAACAGCCTGATCCGTTTTTAAAGTCGCTGGATTCCTGCCTTCGCAGGAATGACGACAAGGGTTGTTAATCCCAAGAAAGCGCACCACCAGTTTGGTATTCAATTACGCGCGTCTCAAAGAAATTCTTCTCCTTACGCAAATCCATAATCTCACTCATCCACGGAAATGGATTTTGCGCACCAGGGAATTGTTCTTTCAAACCAAGTTGTGCACAACGACGATTCGCGATGAAGTGCAGGTATTCTTCCATGGTGGAAGCGTTCATGCCGAGGACGCCGCGGGGCATTGAGTCTCTGGCGTATTGAATTTCCAATTCAGTGCCTTCCAAAATCATTTGCAACACTTCTTGTTGGAACTCTGCCGTCCACAAGTGTGGGTTTTCCAATTTGATTTGGTTGATTACGTCGATACCAAAATTCAAATGCATGGATTCGTCGCGCAAAATATATTGGAATTGTTCGGCGACGCCGGTCATTTTATTGCGGCGGCCCATGCTCAGGATTTGGCTGAAACCGCAGTAGAAGAAAATGCCTTCGGTCACTACATAAAATGCGACTAAATTGCGCAGCAATTCCTGATCGGTTTCGGGTGTGCCGGTGGTGAAAGTGGGATTACCTAAAGTTTGGGTGTGCTTCAAACTCCAGGCGGCTTTGTTGGCGACTGAGGGCAGTTCACGGTACATGTTGAAGACTTCACTTTCGTCCATGCCCAGGGATTCGATGCAATATTGGTAGGCGTGGGTGTGAATCGCTTCTTCGAATGACTGACGCAAAATGTATTGGCGACATTCGGGGTTGGTGATCAAACGGTAAATGGCTAATACCAGATTGTTGGCAACCAATGAGTCAGCAGTAGAGAAGTAACCCAAGCTGCGCATGACGATGCGGCGCTCGTCTTCGGTCAGACCCTCTCTGTTTTTCCAGAGCGCAATGTCAGCGGTCATGTTCACTTCCTGTGGCATCCAGTGGTTGGCGCAGCCATCAAGATATTTCTGCCATGCCCAGTCGTACTTGAAGGGCACCAGCTGGTTGAGGTCAGCGCGGCAGTTGATCATGCGTTTGTCATCTACCTGAATGCGCGCTGCGCCCATTTGTAATTCTTCAAGGCCGGGAGCCGGGTCGAGGTGGGCGAGGGTAGAGCGTGCTTTGGCCAGCTCAGGGCTGATGCCTTCTTCTTTTGCACTTTCGGCAAATTGTGTATTGACCGGGGTATCGTTTACTGGACGCGCCTGGGATTGCACTTGAGGGCTCAGGGTTTCCTGGCGAGCAACTTCGCGTGCGGCTTCTTTTGTGGTTTCTTCTGAGTTGAAATCGTCCCAACTTAGCATGGTGTTCCTCTCTGATCGTTTAATTCTGTTTGGTGTTGCGGTTTTCCCTCACCCTGGCCCTCTCCCAGAGGGAGAGGGGACTTTGTACCCTCCTTCGTGGAGAGCTGAAATATTGAATCCTGGTGTTTTAACCCCCTCTCCCTCCGGGAGAGGGCTGGGGTGAGGGCTACTGGCAAGCCTCGCAATCCGGGTTATCAATCGAACAAGCTTTTGGCACTGGCGCTGCTTCACCGAAGTCAGGCGCTGCAACGCTGGCTACGGGTTTGGCGGTTGGTGCTGGTGCGGCGGCTATGCTGCCACCGCTGCTTGCGCCTGAACTCACTGCGTTCAATGCACCGGTAGTAATGGTGGATTTTTCAGTGGTGGTTGCAGCCAAAGCACGCAGGTAATAAGTGGTTTTCAAACCGCTGTACCAAGCCATGCGATAGGTGACATCCAATTTTTTACCGTTAGCGCCAGAAATGTAGAGGTTCAAACTTTGTGCCTGATCGATCCACTTTTGACGACGGCTGGCGGCTTCTACAATCCACTTGGGTTCGACTTCGAAGGCTGTGGCGTAAATCGCTTTCAGATCATCCGGAATGCGATCAATTTTTTGTACAGAACCTTCGTAATATTTCAGGTCGTTGACCATTACGGCATCCCACAAATTGCGGGACTTCAGGTCGTGAACCAGATGTGGGTTTACTACGGTGAATTCGCCAGAAAGGTTGGATTTCACATAAAGGTTTTGATAAGTCGGCTCGATCGATTGGGTTACACCGGTGATGTTGGAGATAGTCGCTGTCGGGGCGATCGCCATCACATTGGAGTTGCGCATACCTTTGGCTCTGACTTGTTCACGCAGGCTGTCCCAGTCAAAGGTTTTGCTGCGATCAACTTTGATGTATTGGTCGCCACGGTTTTTGGCCAGTATCTCGATAGAGTCTATGGGCAGAATGCCTTTGCTCCAGAGTGAGCCGTCAAAAGTAGAATACTTGCCTCGCTCTTGTGCCAATTCACAGGAGGCTTTGATGGCGTAATAGCTGACAGCTTCCATTGAGGTATCAGCAAACTCCACGGCGGCTTGCGAACTGTAGGCTATGCGTTGATCGTAGAGTGCATCCTGGAAACCCATAATGCCAAGGCCAATAGGGCGGTGGCGAACGTTGGATTGCTTGGAGGTGGCAACGGCGTAGTAGTTAATGTCGATCACATTATCCAGCATGCGAATGGCAGTTTTGACCGTGCGCTCAAGTTTGGCTTGATCCAGTTTGCCATCAACAATGTGCTGCGCCAGATTCACCGAGCCGAGGTTACACACAGCAATCTCATCGCCGGCTTTGGTGTTGAGTGTGATTTCGGTACACAGGTTGGATGAATGCACCACACCTACATGCTGCTGCGGGCTGCGCAGGTTGCATGGGTCTTTGAAAGTGATCCATGGATGTCCGGTTTCGAACAGCATGCCCAGCATCTTGCGCCACAAATCCAGAGCACGGACAGTTTTGAAGACCTTGATTTTGCCAGCTGCCGCTTCACGTTCGTAGTGTTCATAGCGCTCTTCAAAAGAACTGCCATATAAATCATGCAGATCAGGTACATCATTAGGTGAGAAGAGAGTCCAATCTTTATCATCAAACACACGCTTCATGAATAGATCGGGTACCCAGTTGGCGGTGTTCATGTCATGGGTGCGGCGGCGATCATCACCGGTGTTTTTGCGCAGCTCCAGAAATTCCTCGACATCCATATGCCAGGTTTCCAGATAGGCACAAACAGCACCTTTACGTTTGCCACCCTGATTGACCGCAACCGCGGTGTCGTTGGCAACTTTCAGGAAGGGGACAACACCTTGTGACTTGCCATTGGTACCTTTGATGTAAGCGCCCAATGCACGTACCGGTGTCCAGTCGTTACCCAGGCCGCCAGCAAATTTGCTGAGCATGGCATTGTCTTGCATGGCGCCGTAAATACCATAGAGGTCATCCGGTACAGTGGTCAGATAACATGAAGACAACTGGGGACGCAGGGTGCCTGAATTAAACAGGGTTGGCGTTGAACTCATGTAATCAAAAGAAGACAGCAATCGGTAAAACTCAATTGCACGTTCTTCGCGGTTAATTTCATTCAAGGCCAGACCCATTGCCACGCGCATGAAGAATATCTGTGGCAGTTCGATGCGCACATCATTGCTGTGGATGAAGTAACGGTCGTAAAGGGTTTGCAATCCGAGATAGGTAAATTGTAAATCTCCATCTGGAATCAAGGCCTTACCAAGCTTTTCCAAATCAAAATTCAAGAGTTCAGGGGAAACCAGTTCCAGCTCAACCCCTTTTTTAATGTAAACAGGCAGCGCGCGCGCGTAGTAGAGCTCCATGTCGGATTGGGTTGCTTCTGTGGCAATGCCTAAAAAGCCGAGAGCTTCAGCACGCAGTTTATCCAACAGCAAACGTGCAGTGGCAAAACTGTAGTTGGGTTCTTTTTCTACGAGGGTACGAGCGGTAATCACCAGAGATGTATTCACATCTTTTGCAGCCACGCCATCGTAAAGGTTGCGCATGGCTTCATCGAGAATGGCTTTTTCTTCTACACCTTTTAGCCCGGAACAGGCTTCACGCACAATGGTGCGCATACGGTTGATATCCAGGGGAACTCGCGAACCATCCGATTTGGTGACATTAATGTTGGGGTAGTCTGTGTCGGGAGTTTGGGCTGCGGCTGATTTCTCCGCGCGTGCGCGTGCATGTGCTTCGCGATAGAGGACATAATCGCGGGCAACTTTTTGTTCGCCTGCGCGCATCAGGGTTAGTTCGACCTGATCCTGAATTTCTTCGATGTGGATGGTGCCACCGGAAGGCATACGGCGTTTAAAAGTTGCGACTACCTGTTTGGTAAGGCTATCGACTTTCTCATGGATTCGGGAAGAAGCGGCTGCTGTTCCACCTTCAACTGCCAAAAAAGCTTTTGTCAAAGCCACTGCAATTTTGCTGGCATCAAAACTGCCGACAGTGCCGTTGCGTTTGATAACCCGTAATTGACCTGGTGCAGTAGCAGCAAGGCTACTGGAACCAGAATGTGCGTCCGTATGCATTGGATTTTTGGGGTCGGGATTTTGGATGTCGGTCAGCATGTCACTTCTCCTGCTTCAGTGTGGCTGTTATTGTCCGTAAAACACAATATCTTGTGTTTTACTTTTTAATTGGTTTACTAAAAATAGCCCGATTAAAAGGAATGGAAGAGCGATACCAGCTTGATAAAGAGGTGTCATTTTGCTCGTTCTGCAATGCCTTTGGTTTCAGGGGTGTCGTTTTGTGGCCTTTGTCCGAAGATCAGCTTTTTATCGTCAGTTGATCGTTTTTTCCGGAGCATTGAACCCTACATATAGGGGCTGGAGGCGCTTGGGCTACAAGATAATGCGATTTCCGGGCGATTGCAACCTCATTAGCAGCGGAAAAGCTGTGGATAACTTGTGTGCGTGTTTGGTATAACCGGGGCATAAATCCTGTATTTTCGGGCGTTGCGAGCCTTATGAGTGGTTTGATGGGTTTTTACAAATCTTAGATTATTTTCTTATACGTAAAGAAAAGAGTTATTACTATATATTGTGTTGACAGCATTTCATTTCTGGTCTTTCTGATCAGAGTAGATTGGCGGCCAAATAAACATCCGCTAATAAGCAAAGGATTTCCCGGTTGTACCTATTGATGCATCGCTTAATAAATAGATATAAGACAGCATCAGGTCTTCCGGTTTTTTGACAGTGGTTGGGTCTTCGGCGGGATAGGCCGATGCCCGCATTTTGGTTCGGGTTGCACCGGGATTGATACTGTTAGCCCTGATACGATTGGTTCCTTCGCACTCATCCACAAGGGTTTGCATAAAGTTTTCCTGAGCGGCTTTCGATGCGGCATAACCGCCCCAGAAAGAACGCCCTGCGAATGCAACACTTGAACTGGTAAACAACAAGCTGGCATTTTCCGATTTTTCCAGAAGTGGTAAAAGCGCTTGGGTCATCATAAACGGTGAGTTGACGTTAACTTGCATGCAGCGCATCCAGGCGTTTACAGAGTAATTGGATATTGGCGTACGCTCCCCCAGGTCAGCGGCATTAAACAAGATGCCATCCAATCGACCAAAATTGTCATCCAGTACATTACACAAGTCTCCATATTCTTTTTCCGTCGCACTTTCCAGATTGAGAGGGTAAATAGCCGCTTGTGGATGACCTGCAGCCTCAATCTCGTCATAGACTCTTTCCAGCTTGGCCAGTGTGCGTCCAACCAATATGACAGTTGCACCCGAGGCCGCAAAACTTTTTGCAGCGACTTTACCTATGCCGTCACCCGCACCTGTGACCAGAATAATTTTGTTAGCGAGTGATGTGGATGTGACAGAAAAATCTGATGGTAATTGCATAAATAAATCTTCTCAAAATTAAAAAATCACCCTGCTCAATTTGATTAGCAGTTAGATCTGACTCCTCTCCTTGTGGACGAGGGTTAGGGAGAGGGTAAAATCTTATAAATAACCCTGCACAATCGGCCAAATTTCATCTGCTGATTGCACAATGTAATCTGCATTCCAGCTTTCTGGCGAATCATTTTCATCAATATAACCATAAGCGGCGGCGATGGTAATACTGCCCGCGCGTTTTCCGCATTCTATGTCGCGTAAATGATCACCTACATAAATAATTTGATCGGGAGAGCAATTTAATTGTTGGCTGGCGAGAAATAAAGATTCGGGATCAGGTTTTGCGCGGCTGACGTGATCAGGACAAATGACGCTGAAAGGTGCAGGTTGCATATTTAATGCCTGCATCAAGGGGTTGGTGTAGCGTGCAGGTTTGTTGGTCGCTACGCCCCAAACAATTTGATGTTGAACCAATCTGTTAATCAGCGATTCAATTCCAGCAAAAGGCCGCGTGTAATCAGCTATGTGTTGCAAATATAAATCGAGCAATGCTTCGCGACGAATTTCAAATTCAGGATCATTTTCTTCCAATTCAAATGCCAATTTCACCAGAGCTTTGGCACCATTGGAAACTTGAGTTCGAATTAATTCAGAATCAAGAGCCGGTTGTTGATATTGATGAAGCAATTTATTCACCACTAAAACAAAATCAGGTGCTGTATCTAACAGTGTTCCATCCAGATCAAAGATCACAGCGCGAATGGTTTTTTTCATCAAACACTCACTTTTTTGGCATGAATTAAATAATTCACATCCACATCTTTGGAATTTAATTTGTAATGTTTGGTGATAGGGTTATAGGTCATACCGGTGATAGTTTGTAATTCCAGTCCGGCCGTACGCAACCAGCTTGCCAATTCTGATGGGCGAATAAATTTTGCATAATCGTGAGTGCCTCGTGGTAATAAACGCAAAATATATTCTGCGCCTAAAATAGCAAAAGCATAAGCTTTGGGATTGCGATTAATTGTTGAAAAATACAGATCACCATTTTCTTTTGCCAAATCAGCGCAGGCTTTTACAACGGATGCGGGATCAGGAACATGCTCCAACATTTCCATACAGGTTACTATGTCGTATTCACCGGGTTGTTGGGCTGCTTTTTCTTCTGCGGTGATTTGTTGGTAATCAACATCAACACCTGACTCCAATGCATGCAAACGTGCAACATTTAACGGGGCTTCGCCCATATCAATACCGCAAACACTGGCACCACGTTGCGCAAGCGCTTCCGCTAAAATGCCACCACCACAACCTACATCAATGATTTTTTTTCCGGCCACCGGTGAATGTAAATCAATAAAATTAGCGCGTAACGGGTTGATATCGTGCAGTGGTTTGAATTCACTGTTTTTATCCCACCAGCGACTGGCGAGGGCTTCAAATTTGGCGATTTCGGCTGTGTCTATGTTCATGTTTGTACCTGTCATTTTTTTCTCTCTCTGTTTTAGTTCCTCCCTTTGAAAAAGGGAGGTTAGGAGGGATTTAAATTCTTGAAAAATATACTTTCCTAAATTGTCTCAGTGACAACTTTTTTAAATCCCCCCTGGCCCCCTTTTTCAAAGTGGGGAATTAACGCGCAATCTTTCCTCGCCAATAGTTTGCTTTTGCACGCAATTCTTTTTCATCCAGGGTCTGCAATTTCCCTTCACTTAATAAACATTCTCCATTAACCCATAAATGAGACACCTGTTGCGCCGATTGATTGTAAATCAACTGTGAAACCGGATCATAAATCGGTTGTGCATGTAAGCTGGATAAATCAATTGCCGCAATGTCAGCTGATTTGCCAACTTCCAAACTGCCAATTTTATCTTCCAATCCCAATGCCATGGCGCCATTCAATGTTGCCATACGCAATGCTGTATGTGCATTCAAAGCAGTGGCATTTCCGGAAACGGCTTTTGCTAAAAGCGCGGCTGTTTTCATTTCGCCTAATAGAGATAGATCGTTATTACTGGCTGCTCCATCTGTACCTATAGCAACATTAATTCCTGCATTTAATAATTTGTGCACAGGGCAAAAACCACTGGCTAATTTTAAATTGGATTCAGGACAATGAATTATCGATGCGCCGGAATTTTGCAAGAGTGCAATATCGGTTTCATCGATTTGTGTCATATGCACACATTGTGTGAGTGGTGATAACAATCCCAAATCCATCAAGCGTTCGCTGGGACGCTTGTGATACATTTTTAAAGAATCAATAATTTCTTGCGCAGTTTCGTGTAAATGAATTTGCACAGGCATATCCATTTCCTGCGCGAGTATCGCAATACGTCGCAACACCGATTCGGACACTGTGTAAGGTGCGTGGGGACCAAAAGCAATATTAATTAACTCACTATCGCGAAAATTATCATGCAGGGTTAAACCTTTGGCCATGTAATCATCTGCGCCCGATCCCCAGGCGGTTGCAAAATCCATCACCGGAAAACTTAACTGACAGCGCAATTTTGCATCCAAACAGGCTTGTGCCGTTTCTTCCGGAAAAAAATACATATCGGAAAAACAACTGATGCCCGACTGAATCATTTCTGCAATTGCCAGTTCGCTACCATCGCGAACAAAATCGGCACTGACCCAGCGTTTTTCTGCAGGCCAGATGGATTCAGTTAACCATTGCTGTAAAGGTTGATCATCCGCAAAACCACGAAACAAACTCATGGCTGCGTGACAGTGGGAATTAATCAAACCGGGAATCAATAAGTGATTTGGCAGGTGCAAACTGTTATCAGCAGTAAATCGACGATCAGCTTCCTGATGAGGTAACAACGCCAGAATTTGTCCCTGATCTATCACCAGTGCGCAGTTTTCGAAAACCTTGTTGGCCGGAACCACTGGCACTATCCAGCGCGCTTTGATAATCAAATCAACAGAAGAATCCCGTGGTTTATCACTCATCTTATGGTTTACCGGCTTGATTGGAAGGGCGGAAGTATACTGAAAGACTCAGGTAAATGTCCTTATAGACATCAAGTTGGTGCGTAATTCTGCATTGGCGTTCTTCAGAAGGATGTTTGAAATCATTCAATTGCGCGGTCACTAAATCCCGGTGAGTTGGCTATTGTCATTTCCCCTGCCATTAAATACTATGAAAACTATTTTATTAATAAGAATAATTTTATGAATAAAAAAATATCAAGCATAGTCATAGTCGGTGGCGGTACTGCTGGTTGGATGACGGCTGCTTTTTTGTCCAAATGGCTGGATCAAACGCCTATTCAGCTTAACCTTATTGAATCTGAACAAATTGGCACCATTGGTGTTGGTGAGGCGACTGTACCGGGTATTCACCAATTTATTCGCGATCTGGATATTAAAGAAAGTGAGTTTATAAAAGCCACCAATGCAACATTTAAATTGGGTATTGAATTTAAAGATTGGGCAGCAAAGGGAACCGATTTTTTTCATCCCTTTGCTGCTTATGGTGTGCAGATAGAAGACAGACCTTTTCACAAAACCTGGTGGGCGGCAAAAAAACAGGGTTATGAAGAAGGTTTGGATCAGTTTTGTTTAAGTACCCAATTAGCAAGGGCAGGCAAATTTGCGCAGCCCAGCTTTGACGATAAAAGTCGTTTGGCCTGGTACAACTATGCCTATCATTTCGATGCATCATTGTTTGCAAAGTTCTTGCGGGATTATGCAGAAAAAAGAAGAGTGAAAAGGATTGAAGGGAAGGTTGGTCATGTACAATTGGATACAACTTCCGGTTTTATCAAGTCCATATTGATGGAGTCGGGCCAAGTGATAGAAGGGGACTTGTTTGTTGATTGCTCAGGTATCACAGCATTATTAATTGAAAAAGCATTGGGCGTTGAATACGAAAATTGGAGTCATTGGTTGCCTTGTGACAGTGCTTTGGCTGTGCAAACAAAAAGTGTATTTGAACCTGATCCTTTCACTCGTTCTTCTACCCGAATTGCCGGATGGCAATGGCATATTCCCTTACAGCATCGAGTCGGTAATGGTTATGTATATTGCAGCCAATTTATTTCTCACGAACAGGCACGCGAAGAATTATTAAATAATTTAACGGGTGAGAGAGTCATTGAACCCAGATTGATTCGTTTCACAACGGGGATGCGTCGGGATTTTTGGTATAAAAACTGTGTATCCATTGGACTGTCGAGCGGTTTTCTGGAGCCCTTGGAATCAACCAGTATTTCGCTGATTCAAACGGGTATCGCCAAGTTAACCGGCTTTTTGGTCAATTTTGAGATTGATGAAAAACATGTTGCTGAAGCCAATCGTCTGAACCGGCTTGAGTATGAACGCATCCGGGATTTTATTATTTTGCATTACAAACTAAATGGCAGATCTGACCCTTTTTGGCAGCATGTCAGAGAAATGGAAATACCCTCAACTCTCAAAGAAAAAATTTCTATTTTCGAAAACACCGGAGATATCAAACTTCTGGAACAGGAATCCTTCAAAGAAGAGAGCTGGGTCAGCATGTACTATGGATTCGGGGTTACACCTACTTTTATTGAGCCATCGAATGACACTGACAAGATTGGTTTAATCCTGAATAAAATGAGGGGTGCCATAGGCAAGGGCCTCCAATACGCTTCAACCCATGCCCAATTTCTGCAAACAATCGGGTAATCAGTTACCCAATCCACAGTGGCTGTATTTTCATTTGTAAATTTATTTTTGTATATAAATTTACATCGCGTCGGTTTGACGTTAAGATGCGGCCATATTAGTCATTTCAACTATATGATAACGAACCTGAGATGAAACTAAGACTTCTACATAGCATAACGACAATAACCCTGTTACTTGCCTCCGGTTTTGCGGCTTGCGGCGACTTATTAACTGTCCGTTTTGATGAGCCAGGAAAAAACTGGGAATCTGATGCCTTGCCTATAGGTAATGGGGCTATGGGTGCCGCTGTTATGGGCGGCATAAAAGAGGATCGGTTGCAGTTCAATGAAAAAACACTCTGGACGGGTGGGCCAGGTTCGGTTCAGGGCTATGATTTTGGAATACCCGATACGCCATCCAAAGGTCTGGTCAAAGTTCGTAAACAAATTGAACAGGAAGGATTTGTCACACCGGAAGACGCCGCCAAATTAATGGGTCGCAAAATTAAAGGTTATGGCGATTACCAGACCTTTGGTGATTTGCTGCTGGAGTGGCCAGAGTTAACTGCTGATGTCAGTGCTTACAAGCGCGAATTGGATTTACAAACCGCGATAGCCACTGTTCGTTTCCAACATCAAGGTGTGATTTACACGCGTGAATATTTTGCCAGTTATCCTGACAAAGCGATTGTTGTGCGTTTATCTGCAGATAAACCTGAAAAAATTTCCATCAATATGCGCATGCAATTTCCTGATAATCGTTCCTTCGCTTATCAATGGCAACAATCACAATTGTTGGTACAGGGAACGCTCAAGGATAATCAATTGGGTTTTGCATCAGGTGTAGTCTGGCAGATTGATGGTGGCACACAAACGCAAAATGCGGATCGTCTGGAAATTCGTAAAGCCAATCAAGTCACTTTTATTTTGACGGCTGCAACCGATTATGCAGCGAAATACCCCGAATATCGTGGTGAAGCAGCCGATAAAAAAATAATGAGGGCTTTACAACCGATTGCGCAAAAATCTTATCAACAACTATTAACAACACATTTGCAAGATTATCAATTGCTGTTTAACCGGGTTGCTTTGGATATAGGGCAATCGTCACTTGATTTACCCACACCCCAATTACTTTCACAATACAAAAAAGGCAACAGTGTTTTGGATAAAACATTGGAAGCGCTCTATTTTCAATTCGGTCGGTACCTGTTAATTGCCTCATCACGATCTGGCTCCTTGCCTGCGAATTTGCAAGGAGTTTGGAACAATTCGATAACGCCACCCTGGAATGCGGACTATCACGTCAATATTAATTTGCAGATGAATTACTGGTTGGCAGAAACCGGTAATTTACCGGAACTGATGGATCCATTTTTTGATTTTGTGGATAGCCTGGTTGATCCAGGAAAAATATCCGCAAAAAAAATTGCTCATGTAAAAAAAGGCTGGACACTTTTTTTAAATACCAATATCTGGGGATTCACCGGTGTGATCGAATGGCCAACGGCTTTTTGGCAGCCAGAAGCGGGAGCATGGTTAGCACAACATTATTATGAACATTATTCGTTTTCAAAAGATGAAAACTTTTTACGGCAGCGTGCTTATCCATTAATGAAATCGGCCTCTGAGTTTTGGCTGGATTTTTTAGTGAAAGATCCTCGTGATGGTTTGTGGGTAGTGAACCCTTCATTCTCACCCGAGCAAGGAAACTTTACTGCAGGATCAGCAATGTCCCAGCAAATTGTTGTCGATTTGTTTCGCAATACACTGGAAGCAGCAACCATTCTCGGCGATAAAAAATTCGCGTCTCTTTTGAATAAAAAACTGGCCAAACTGGATAAGGGTGTCAGAGTGGGTGCCTGGGGTCAGTTACAGGAATGGAAAGAAGATCTTGACGATAAAACCAATCAACATCGTCATATTTCACATTTGTTTGCATTGCATCCCGGTAAACAAATTACCGCACAAACCAACCCTGAACTATTTGCTGCAGCAAAAACAACCTTGAATGCACGTGGTGATGGTGGCACCGGTTGGTCGCAAGCCTGGAAAATAAATATGTGGGCAAGAATGCAAGATGGCAATCGTGCTTACAAAGTCTTAACCGAACAATTGCAGCGCAGCACGCTGAAAAATCTCTGGGATAACCATCCACCTTTTCAAATTGATGGCAATTTCGGCGCATCGGCCGGTGTTATTGAAATGTTGATGCAAAGTCATGATCAGGCAATTGATTTGTTGCCTGCATTACCGGATGCATGGTCGAGTGGATCGGTAAAAGGTTTACGTGCACGTGGTGGATTGATTATTGACATGGAATGGAAAAATAAAAAAATATCATTGATTAGAGTGACAACTGCAACATCAGCACCGCACCAATTCAGAATAGCGTCAGACCTGTTGGGTACAAATGGTTTGATGTTGGATGGTAAAAAAATCCCGGTAAAAATGGACGCTCGATTTACCCGGTTTCAACTGCAAGGCAATGGTACCTATCTTTTAACTGGAAGTGATATCTAACGCAATATTTGTTGGATATTGCAACAGCAAAAGTAAATCAAAAAATAATCTGTTAAATAAAATGTGTTAAACAAAACAAAGTGGAGAGAAGAATGAAGATCAACCAGAATAAATTTTTAAAAAATCGATTGAGCCGCTGGGTAACATTGGCATCAATTGGTGCTTTGACGGGTGTTGGGTTACCCGCTATGGCAGCTGATGAAGAAGTTGAGGCAGATGAAATTGTGGTAACCGGACAACGCGCCAGTATTCAGTCTGCACAAGATCTTAAAAAGAATTCGAATGTTGTTGTGGATTCGATTGTTTCTGACGATATAGGTAAATTACCGGATCGCAGTGTGACAGAAGCCTTGCAACGTGTTCCCGGTGTAACAGTGGGTCGTTATACCAATAACGATGCTGAACATCCTGCCGCTGAAGGTAGTGGTGTAGCTGTTCGTGGTTTAACGCAAGTTCGTGCGGAATTAAATGGTCGCGATGTATTCTCTGCTGCAAGTGGTCGTGGATTAAGTTTTGAAGATGTTCCTGCAGAATTAATGTATGCAGTTGATACTTACAAAAGCCCGTCAGCTGATATGATCGAAGGTGGTTTGGGCGGTACAGTTAATTTGCGCACACGTATGCCATTCGATTCTGAAGGTCAGTTGGCCAGCGTATCTGCAAAAGCTAACTATGGTGATCAGTTGGAAGAAACCAATGGCGAATATTCCGGTTTGTACAGTAATCGTTGGGAAACAGGTTTGGGTGACTTTGGTTTCCTCGTTAATTTTTCCACTTCTGATTTAGCCAGTCGTTCCGATCAGGTTTACAGCCGCCCTTATTTACCAAGAACAATTGATGGCGAAAGTGTATGGGTGTCAAAAGGTGTGGATTGGCGTCGCAACGATTATCAAAGTACCCGCGATGGAAAATATGCAGCCTTGCAATGGGCGCCGAATGATGACATGGAAATTTATTTCACTGCATTTCAAAGCAAACACGATACGCTTTATGATGAAAATGCATTCTTCCTGGAGGGTGCAAATGGCGATCAAGCCTTGGTTCCAACTGCAGCAGATAATTGGGTTTATAGCGCGAATGGTGCGTTGATTTCAGGTGATGTCACAGTAGCAAATCCTGCACAATGGGGTCTCGATTTCGGTACCAGTACTCGCTGGGCAAATAACATTTCCAAAACAACAGATTACTCAACAGGAATCAAATGGTCTCCAAGTGATCGCTTGCATTTCTCTGCTGATTTGCAATTTGTAAAATCAGAAGCCACCGTTGACGATTACACATTAGGCTTAAAAGTGATTCCAGTTGAAGCACGTTTGGAAGGCGTTGGCACAAAAACCCCATCGATTTTGATTGATTCTACCTACATGGCCAACTACGCAAATTACAGCCTTGGTCAGGAGATGACACATTTCGAACGTAATAATGCAGAAGCAAAAACCGGTCGTTTTGATGTTGAATATGATTTCGATGATGCAATTATTACTTCTGTTAAAGCAGGCGTGAGATATTCTGAAAAAACAGCTGACAATATTGATACTGGATATGATTGGAATACTCGATATGCAACATGGTTTACCAAAATGGATTGGAGTGGTTATGATAAAAATACTTTACCCAAAGTGACATCTCAACAAGCATCGGATTATTTGACTCTCTATTCATTTGATAATTTCCAACGTGGCGATGTAAATGTTCCGCCTGCTGGATATTTGTATTCGGCAGAAGCGGTGAAAAACTTCCGTGCTACAACAGATGTAATCAACGGAGACCGCACTACAGTCTGTGCTGAGTATCAGTCGTGGATTTGTGATGCAATTTATCCTGAGTGGGATCGCTTGACAAATCCTGCCTACAGAAATATTCAAGAAACAATCAATAGTGCTGCCTATGTGATGACCAATTTTGCATTTGATGACTTGGCGATGCCTTTGGATGGTAATCTGGGTGTACGTGTAGTCGATATTGAAAATACCGCAAAAGGCAGTCTTGTGGTTAACGAAATCGCTATTCCGGGAAGTCCAACAATTCCGGCAAGTTCAACGCCAATTGAAGCGGAAACAGGTGATACCTATGTATTGCCAAGCATCAATTTGAGATTGCAAGCAACAGATGATTTGTTTTTTCGCTTTGCAGCATCCAAAGCAATTTGGGAGCCTGCTTTTAAAGATCTAAATGCGAGAATTGTAGTGGCTAACTCTACTAAAGACGGCGTTACCACAGTTACCAGCATTAACGATAAGAAATTTACCGTGTCCCAAGACACTAACCCGTTTTTGACTCCTATGACGGCAAATCAGTTTGATCTTTCTGCGGAATGGTATTTTGATGATGCGGGTGGAATGGCTCACATTGCCCTCTTCAAAAAAGACGTAGAGGATTTCTTCAGGAAAGATACCCTTATCGCAGACAGTGAAGTTGCACCAGGAGTAGTTGTGCCAACAGAATATACCTGGTTGAAAAATATTGGATCGGGCGACATAAAAGGTATAGAAATTGGAGTCAGTAAATTCTTTGATTCCTTGCCTGCTCCATTTGATGGTTTGGGTATTCAGGCTAACTACACTTATATAGACAGTGAAGCCGATATTCCGCTAAAAACTCAACCTGGTAGTGGCGATACACTTTCAGGTGCGGCACCACTTGATACAGATCGTTCTGCTTATGGCCAATTACCTGTAGATCAGTTATCTAAAAATGCGTACAACATTATTGGTATGTATGAAAAAAATGGCATCTCAGCTCGTTTGGCTTATTCATGGCGTAGCAAGTATTTGATTACTTGGGGTGGAAATGGATTTGATCCTGATTTCAACGATGGTCTTGGCGGCAAAGCAAGAATTCCTGTGTATAACGATGACTATGGCCAACTGGATGCCTCTATCAGTTACACCTTCCTCGAAAACTATACAGTTTCCGCGGAAGCCAGTAATTTGCTGAAAGAGAAAACCGTTGGCATCATGGATCAAAATGCTGCAGGTGATCATGTGACATACTCCTATGCACAAGATGCCCGTTTTGCAATTGGTTTACGCGCCAAGTTTTAATGGATAAAACTGCGTTACAAAAAACCTCACATTCAGTTGTGAGGTTTTTTGCTTTTTAAAATGGCTTTTTTCGTGTAAAAACACATAAAAGAACGATGTGTTAAGAGATGGGAGCAAAAAAGAAGTTTAAAAAATAGGCATGTAAAAGAAAGTAAAACAAAATAACTATTCACGTTATAAATACGATAATTGCGGAAAATAATGTCTGAGGCAAAGTTTGATGAATAATGCAATATCCAAAACGATTACCCGATTGAGCAGTATGAGTTTGTTGGTTCTGTGTTCTTGTTTCACTTTCGCAGAAAGTTTGCCTGAATTGGTTCACAAAAATAATCGTCATGCATTGATGGTTGATGGTGCACCTTATTTGATGTTGGGGGCGCAAACCAACAATTCCAGTAATTATCCCGCTGCTTTAAAAGATGTGTGGCCTTCGGTTAAAAAAATGCATGCCAATACCTTGAGTATTCCGGTTGCATGGGAACAAATTGAACCGGTTGAAGGGACATTTGATTTTTCTTATCTGGATGTGTTGTTGAAAGAAGCGCGTGAGCACAAAGTTAAAGTGGTGTTGCTATGGTTTGCAACCTGGAAAAACAATGCGCCGCATTATGCACCTGCATGGGTAAAATTGGATAACAAACGTTTTCCGCGTGTAGTGAAACAAGATGGCGACACGTTGAATTCTTTGTCACCTCTTGGAAAAAACACTTTGCAAGCCGATAAAAAAGCCTTTGTGGAGTTGATGAATTATTTAAACAAGAAAGACAAACAACACACAGTCATTATGGTGCAGGTGCAAAATGAAGTGGGCACCTATGGTTCTGCACGCGATTATTCTGCTTTGGCACAATCGGTATTTAATGCGCCAGTGCCTGATGAGTTGATCCAAAAATTAAATTTGAAACCAGGCAACTGGCCGACAGTGTTTGGTAAAGATGCCGACGAATTTTTTCATGCCTATTACATCGCTAAGTATTG
>CBFGPN010000058.1:0-20015 GCA_965650675.1 uncultured Cellvibrio sp. | reverse complement strand
TGTTACGGAGCCGGTGTTTTAGCTTTCAGTCAAACACTGGACATATCCGCAATAAAAAAAGAACTGGGTTATCAACCCAAAATAAAATTTGCTGATGCCATCCAAGAATATTCACGCTGGTATTTTCAACAAGACCATTTATCCCGGCAGAAAAAGTTATCGCAACAGGAAAAATCATTATGACTTGCGTGCATGTTAAATATTTGCGGGTCGGGCAATGCCGACATCTGGAATGCATCGCCGCACGCGGTGGAAAAATGTCGATGATTGATTTCCCCTCTTTTTGTGGCTTGATTCGACACCCCGACCAAGGCTGGATTCTGTTTGATACAGGTTATGCCGATCATTTTTTTGAAGCGACCAATTCATTCCCTGAAAAACTTTATCGATTAGCCTTGCCGATCAAGCTCAATGATGAAGAAAAACTATTGGCACAGTTGGCACAAATGGGAATCAATGCCGATGATATTCGCTGGATAATTGTGTCGCATTATCACGGCGACCATATTGCAGGCTTGCGGGATTTTCCGAATGCAAAATTTGTCGCTTCGAAAAAAGACACTGATGATTTACAGTCCTTGATAAAAAAGCCCTTGCACGCAACCCTGCAGGGAAAACTGCCAGCGTTATTGCCAGAAGATTATTTTGACAAGCTGGTTTATGCAGAAAATTTACCTTCCGTTGATTTACCGGATTGGATGCAACCTTTCACACAAGCCTACGATCTACTAGGCAATAAAAGTTTATTAATTATTCCTTTACCAGGCCACAGTCATGGTCAGATAGGTTTACTGATTATGGATGCCGATGGTCGTCCGGTATTTTTGACAGCTGACGCCTGCTGGTCATTACCGGCTTGTCGCGAAGGCCGCCTGCCCTCTTTTGTTGCCGGATTTGCAACAGCGAATAATCAGGATTACAAAAAAACTTTTTTCCAATTAAGTGAATTGGCCAAACGCGAAACATCTATTTCGATTTTGCCATCACACTGTATTCCCAGTTGGTCCGGTTTTAACGAGTCCATGACCAAAGAAAATAATAAGAGTGCATCATGAGCCTTAATTCTTTTTGGGATAAATGGGTTTTAATTGGTCATTTTATTCGCGCCCGCCATAAACAATTTACACATCGACAAGAGCTGGAAAACTGGCAGCAAAAACAATTACAGCTTTATCTTGAACATCAAGTAGTAAAAGCGGCTTTTTACCAACCCTTTGCGGGTAAACCGCTGGCGGATTATCCCTTGATGGATAAAAACGGCATGATGGAAAATTTTTCCGGTCGCAATACAGAAAATATTGCACTGGAAAGCGTTTTACCGGTTGCAATTGCCGCTGAAAATTCACGTGATTTTAATCCGGAATGGAAAGGTTTTACGGTGGGACTTTCCAGCGGTACTTCCGGGAAACGCGGTGTATTTCTGGTTAGCAAACAGGAAAGATTGCGCTGGGCAGGAATTCTATTAGCAAAAACATTGCCCAATCAATTTTTAAAGCAGATTCTAAAACCCTGGCAGCCCAAATTAAGCATCGCTTTTTTTCTGCGCGCCAATAGTAATCTTTACAACACCTTGAATAGTTCGCGAATTGATTTTCGATTTTATGATTTGTTGCAGCCATTGGATGAACAGATTCCCAAACTGAATCAATTTCCACCTCAAGTATTGGTTGCGCCCGCCAGTATTTTACAAGCGCTGGCCAAAGCAAAAGCAGCCGGGCACTTAACAATAAACCCTCAACGTATAATCAATGTGGCAGAAGTTCTGGAATCGGATGTTGCGCAAGAAATTGGGCAGGCCTTCGCGCAAAAGGTACATCAAATTTATCAAGCTACAGAGGGCTTTCTGGCCTACACCTGCGAACAAGGCAATCTGCATTTAAATGAAACCTATATTCATATTGAAAAAAATTGGCTGGATTCTGAAAAAAAACGCTTTCAACCTATCATTACCGATTTTACGCGCTCCACTCAAATTATTTTGCGTTACCAATTAAATGATATTTTGCAAGTAGCGAATCAGCCTTGCAGTTGCGGCAATGTTGAAACTTGCATCGCAGCAATCGAAGGTCGTTCAGACGAAATATTTTGGCTACCGGAAGAAAAATCCGAAGAGTTAAAACCAATTTATCCCGATAGCTTGCGACGCTGCATGATGTTGGTAGAACCTGAATTATTGGAATACAAAATTATCCAGCAAGGATTGAATTGGCATATAGCAATCAAAACCCGGACAGACAGTGAGGCCTGCAAACAATCGATTGAAAAAAATATTGCCCATTTGTGTGAACATTTCGGCCTGATAAAACCACAATTGAGTTTTACGGATTGGCAACCGGAAATAAAAGGCGCCAAACGTCGAAGATTAATTTGTGAAAGCACTGAAAAAAGGATAGCTGAATGAGAGTATTACAGGTATTGGATAGTTACCCACCTGATCTAAACGGGGGCGCTTATTTTATTCATAGATTATCAAAACAACTGGTTGAAGACGGTGTGGAAATTCTGGTGATTTGTCCATCCAGATCGCAAAACACACATTATGATTTTTATGAAAATGTAAAATTATATCGAATAAAATCATACCCTCTATTTTTATACCCTGGCTTCAGAGTATCCATACCCATTAATATCAAAGCAAAAATTGAATCGGCTATTACGGAATTCAAACCGGACATTATTCATTTGCACGGCAGATTTTTTCTGGGGAGTATTTGTAGCGATATTGCAAAAAAACACCGAATTAAAACGCTGGCTACCAATCACTTTATGCCGGAGAATTTTTTCCATTATTTTTACCTACCGAAAATATGCAAAGCATTTTTTTCAAGACTAGCCTGGCAATGGGTCAAACGATTTTTTGAACAATGCGATGTCTGGACGACACCTACGCAGACAGCGGCAAGATTATTAAAAGCCAATGGATTTAATCGGGATATAAAAGTCATCAGTTGTGGAGTAGACACAGAAAAATTCTACCCTCGCACACAGCTCACTGAAAAATTTTCCAATATCCCTGACCAGGATATAAAAACGGTGCTTTATACCGGAAGAATCGACAAAGAAAAAAATCTACCAGTATTGTTAAACGCATTTTCTATTTTGCGCGCCAAAATTCCTTGTCGATTAATGATCACCGGTTCTGGTTCAGAGCTTGGAATAATAAAAAAAATGGTTTCTCGTTTAAATTTGGATCAAGACGTAATATTCACGGGCCGATTAACTGACGAACAATATCCGGAAATTTTTAATTTGGCGAATTGTTATTGCCATGCAGGAACTGCCGAGCTGCAAAGTATTTCTACATTGGAAGCCATTGCAAGTGGTTTACCGGTAGTGGCGGCCAATGCGATGGCATTACCTGAGTTGGTCAAACACGGCGTTAATGGCTATTGCTTTGAACCATCAGACTTTAGATCAGCTGCAGATTATCTACACAAAATACTGACGGATGATAATCTTGCCCGTCAAATGTCGATAGCGAGTCGTCAAATAGCGATGCAACACCACATAAAAAATACAGGGAAAGCTTATCGTGAGATTTATGCGGAGTTAATCAATGTCTCTTAATCAAAAGTGTCGATTAACATTAAGCACGAGCATAACGGGATTGATTTTTTCAATGCTGGTCTCAATTTGTGCAGGATATTATGCTACGGAAAAAGCAGGTCCTTATGTAGGTGATTTATTACTGGATAATATTCCTCGCTATGACGTTTCCATATTGCATACATATTTGGCTTCAATATTCTGGATTTTTCTATTTTTTTATTTGATAAAAAAACGGGATCAACTGGCCTTTATTTTTAGTGCCTTATCTTTATTTTTAATCATTCGCTCAGCTTTTGTGGTCATGACGCATCTTGGCCCACCCACCAATTTTTTAGCTGAACCTGTATGGCCAGCTTCTCTTTATATTCATCAAGGTGATTTATTTTTTTCCGGGCATGCAGGCGCACCTTTTTTATTGGCACTATTATGTTGGAACAACATTATTATTCGGTATTTATGCCTGGGGGCTTCTTTTGTATTCGGATGCATAGTGCTGTTAGGCGGAATTCATTATTCAATAGATGTCTTTGCTTCATTTTTTATAGCGCACTCTATATATCACATTTCACGAAAACATTTATTAATCCAATGACGCAGGCATATTATCAAACCATAAAACAACGCATCACCTCTATGCTGATTAGCTGGTGTGTAGTGGGCATTATTTACGGCAGCACACGTTTTGTTCCCGGCGAACATTGGGTCATTCCAGAATTGTGGTTGGATCGACAAATTCCTTTTAGTACCCAAGGCATTTGGTTGTATTTGAGTTTCTTTGTAGTAGTGCCTTTTGCTTTTTTATGTGCACCTTTGGCTAAAATTAAATCCATGATGATTGCTGTCGTAATCAGCGCATTTATCAGTGGCCTGGTGTTTGTGATTTTTCCAACCACTTTAGTTTATCCGGAGTTCAATCAACAGACTTTTGCCGACCAGGTTTTTTATTGGTTGTTATGGATAGATACAGCGCAAAATTGTTTACCGTCGCTACATGCCGCTTTGACAGTAATTTGTCTGTTGGTACTTTGGAACAATAAAAAACGCTTGCTCTCCTTGATATATTTAATCATTTCTCTGGCGATAGGTTTCTCTATCATTCAACTGCGACGGCATTTATCTCTGGATGTAGGAGCAGGAGTGTTGTTAGGAATAACGGCTTATTTTGTCGCCTCACGAATAGGAGAAAAATTGAAATGACACAATTTGCCTATGCTTATGTATTTATGTTGGCAATGATTTTATTGGAAGTGGTCGTTGCCAAATATGCTCAACGTAAAACCATCCCCTGGGTAGAAATGATCGCCAATTTAAATTCCGGCCATTTGGTGATGTTGTTATTTCGCAGTTTGGAAATCGCCGGATTCGCATTTTTATTGGCACATGCCAATTTGCATCTTGTTGATCAATTGCCTGTTATCTGGCAATGGATTTTTGGTTTTATCGCCTGGGATTTTTGCTTTTACTGGATGCACAGATTGCATCATAAAATTCCAATCCTGTGGGCAGTACACCATGTGCATCATCAAGGCGAAGAATTTAATTTGACTTTAGCGGTGCGTAATTCCTGGTATTCGTCACTCACCAATTTTCCATTTATTGCGCCTTTGGCCTTATTGGGATTGCCTTTGGAAATTTTCGTGGTTGTCTCATCTGTTCATTACACAGTGCAATTTTATAATCACAATGGATTAATTAAAAAATCCGGCATTCTTGATAAGCTCTTTATCACCCCCGCCAATCACAAAGTGCATCATGGATTGCATCCGCTGTATATCGATAAAAACTTTGGTGGTACGTTTTTACTTTGGGATAAACTCTTCGGCAGCTTTCAGGAACTGCGTGACGATATAGATGACCGCATAGGTTTGAAAAGTGGCATTCCCAGTCACAACCCGGTTTGGTTTAATCATCAACCCTTGATGAAATGGATTAAAAAACGTTTTCCCGAAAATAATCATCCAGTGCAATTGTCTCAAACCTATATTGGATTCGCCGGGATTTCACTTTTTATACTCTCGATTTTTTATGTGTATATTCAAGGTCAGGCTCCTGTTGCTCATGAATGGAATTTATTTGCAGCATTATTTATCGGCATGTTTTTGATTGGTGGCATGTCGGATAAAAGAATTTGGGGTTTAACAGGTTGGATTATTTTTTGTTTTGTTTTTCCAATTTACCAAATAGTGTGGTTACAGCATCTTGATCCGATATTATTGGCTTGTGTGCCTTTGTTGATATTGTCGGGAATTTGGGGGTTGCGATATTTAGTTAATTTTAAAAGCCTTACCCCCTCCTAACCTCCCCCTTGGCAGGGGGAGGGACTTTATTCCCTGCTTTTTTGCGGAGTGTAATTTGTTCCCTCCCCTGCCAAGGGGAGGGCTAGGGTGGAGTAAGGTTTTACAAGGGGAAAAAATGAAATCATTAGCCGCTCTCGAATTTAACAAAGAAACCGATAAAGCTTTTGCAGATGCTTTAAAAAAATCGGTTCAAGAGTATTTGGATCAACGACAAGACCATCGTTTTGCCAATGGCATTTTTCTGCTGAAATTATTCTTGTTGGCATTAGCAGCTTATGGATTTTATTTCGCAGCGCTCGATACTCACTCTACATTCACTTACATCATTTTTTATTGTTTGTTTTTTTGGTTCGCTATGTTGTTATCGATGAATGCTTCACACGATGCATCACATGGCAGTGTATTTCGTAAGCCATCAGCCAATCGTTGGTTAATGGCTCTTTGTTCCATTCCTATGGGCACTGATCCGGATTATTGGACTTTGCGTCACGTGCATTTTCATCACACTTACCCCAATATCGAACACTATGATCTGGATATGGAACCCAATCCCGCGTTGCGACAAGCACCTTTTCATAAATGGGCACCACAGTATCAATATCAGCAATATTATTGGCCACTGGTCGCAGCAATTTCGTTAACCTATTTGTGCTGGGTTTCGGATTGGCTGGATAGATTTCAGAAAACACCTTTGCAAAAATTTTCGTATTTGAAAAAGCCCGGTTATTGGTTAAAGTTTTTTAGTTTGAAAACTGCTCACGTGACTTTATTGATTGTGATTCCTGCATTGGTGGTGAATTTGGCGCTATGGAAAATCCTGCTGATTTATTTGTGCGCCCAAATGCTGGTATCGGCTTTTTTAGTCCTGATGATATTGGGAACCCACTGGGCAGATGTCGAATTTTTTCAAGCCGATAGTCAAAATAGAATTCCTCATTCCTGGCATCGGCATGCATTTCTGACTGTCTGTGACTGGCAACCTGATCCGCGTTGGATAAATTATTTTTTAGGCGGGCTGGATTTACATCTCACCCATCATTTGTTGCCTGGATTTTGTAATCGCCATTATCCGGAATTGGCAACAAGAATTGAAAATCTGGCCAAAGAATTTAATTTACCTTATCGAAAAATCACTTATCCCGAATTGGTAAAAGCCCAACAACAATTTTTGAAAAAAATGGGTAGTCAATATAGCAATTAATCTATGCCTGAAAAATCAAAACCCCGCGTCACGAGGGGCGTGAGCGGGGTTTTCAGGATGTTAGCTTTCCCAGGCCAGCTGCATGAATCCATAATCCTTGCGAAATTGCATTCATTCCTTGCGAATGGCCCCATCCGACTGGGCGAGGCCATTATTGATGTATGGCTGTTTCCCCACCAGTGGCGAATGTCTGTAATTTTTGTAGGAAATATCTCACAAGGCCGCCATCAACACAGGCTTCCGGGTTTATAATCGCTGGCCTTTTAATCTGTCGGAACCTGTTATGCCGCCTAAAAAGAAAACTGTGGATTTCGAACAATCCCTCAAAGCACTTGAAGAACTGGTTAATCGAATGGAACAGGGTGATATGAGCCTTGAAGAATCACTTGAAGCTTTTCAAAAAGGTATATCCCTGACGCGCGAATGCCAGACCCGATTGGCAGAAGCAGAACAACAAGTGAATTTATTGATTGAAGAAAATGATCAATTCCGCCTCGAAGCCTTCGAGCCCGATCAGGACGATGATTGATGACCATTCCGGCGATAGAATTTTCAGATTTCATGGCGACCTGTCGTGACCGCGTTGAACAAACGCTGGATCTTGCTTTTCCCGAACATCAGGATCCAACTCGTTTGCGCAGCGCTATGCGTTACAGTTTATTTAACGGCGGCAAGCGGGTACGGCCGGTTTTGACTTATGCCTCGGCGCTGGCAGTTAATCCACAACAGGATTTACGAGGCATTGACCCTATAGCTTGCGCACTCGAGTGCCTGCATTCCTACAGTCTGGTTCACGATGATTTACCCGCAATGGATGATGACAATTTGCGTCGAGGCAAACCCACGTGTCACATCGCTTACAACGAGGCCACCGCAATTTTGGCCGGGGATGGATTACAAACCCTGGCATTTGAGTTACTCACCCGCACGCCATTTTCGTCTGACATTCAGCTTGAACTGATCAAAACCCTGGCCTGGGGATCGGGCGCAGAGGGCATGGTATTGGGTCAAGCCATAGACCTCGCCGCCGTCAATCAACAATTAACGCTTGATCAGCTGGAAAATATGCATAGGCATAAAACCGGCGCCCTGATTCGTGCCAGTGTGCGCATGGGGGGATTAGCTGCTGGCGCTGATCTGCAACAGTTGGTTGATCTGGATAAATATGCCGCCGCCATAGGTCTGGCCTTTCAGGTTCAGGACGATATTCTGGATGTCACTACAGACACCGCCACTCTGGGGAAACAACAAGGCGCCGATATAGCCCATAACAAACCCACTTATGTTTCTTTATTGGGGTTGGATGCTGCGCAACAAAAAGCGCAAGGGCTGTATCAGGATGCACTGAATGCGTTGCAGATGTTTGGTGACTCGGCCAATCATTTGCGACATCTGGCTGCTTATATTATTGGTCGCACTTATTAGTTAACAATTTATGGAATCATTTTTAGTTTCTACAGGCGTTGTTGCGCTTGCAGAGATGGGTGACAAAACCCAACTACTCGCCTTTATTTTGGCGGCACGATTTAAAAAACCTGTGCCAATTATTATCGGAATATTATTCGCCACACTGGTTAATCACGGTATTGCCGGTGCTTTGGGCGTTTGGATCACCGCTCATGTCAACCCGCAAATATTGGCCTGGATTTTGGCGGTCTCTTTTATTGCGATGGCAATCTGGACATTAATTCCCGATAAGATTGAAGAAGAGGAAACCAAAATTGCCCAAAGTCTGGGAATTTTTGGCGCAACATTTATTACTTTTTTTCTCGCTGAAATGGGTGATAAAACACAAGTCGCTACTGTTGCTATGGCAGCACATTATTCATCTGCCATTTTGGTGGTGATGGGTACTACATTAGGAATGTTAATTGCGGATGTTCCCGCTGTTTTTCTCGGCGATAAATTCGCTGCAAAAATTTCCATGAAATGGGTTCATGGAATTGCCGCCGCCATTTTTGCTTGTTTGGCCGTTATCACTTTGCTGGCAATATTGAATCCTGATTTTTCATTTTTTAGTCCGTAAAAAATGTCAATGAAATCAAAAGCTGGATCCCTGCCTTCGCAGGGATGACGAGGTGAAATTAAACAAAAATAGATTCGTGCAAAAGTCTCAAATGATTTAAATTCTGTTATTCCATGCTCAACCCGTCTAACAAGTTTGATTGTTCAAACTTAATCCTATAAGTAAAACCAAAAGCATAAATTTCCAGATGAAAAATCATTTTTTCATCGCAATTATAAATGCGCCAATGAAAATCAAAACTATACTGATATAACACTCGTCAGGTGATTCAAATGAAAAGAATTACTTTGTTTGCAGCATTGATTATTTTTCTTCTGTTGCCGCTGCAAAGCTATCCACTCACCTTGAGATATAGCGATACAGCTGACCCAACCGTTGCCTACTGTGTGGGTATGTTGAAGCTCTCACTGGATCATCTGGGCAAAAAGTACGAATTGGTTCCTGTTACAGGTGATATGACACAGGTTCGTCAGGAAGAAGGTGTTAAAAATGGTTCTCTGGATATCATGTGGGCAGGAGCAAGCAAGGAACTGGAAGAGATTATGGAACCTGTCCGCGTACCTTTGTACAAAGGTTTGTTAGGTCATCGAATTTTAATTATTCGCAAAGGCGAGCAAGCAAAATTTAACGGCATTAAAAATATTGATGATTTGCGTAAGGTTGCTCTTGGTCAGGGAACGGCATGGGTAGACACTAAAATACTGGAAGCCAACCAACTGAAAGTCGTCAAAACAATGAAATATCAGAATTTATTTTATATGTTGGATGGCGCACGTTTTGATGCTTTTCCGCGAGCAGTATTTGAACCTTTTTCTGAAATTACCAGCCGCACCCAACTTGCTTTAACCGTAGAAGAAAGTTTGATGCTGGTTTACAAAATGGATTTTTATTTTTTCGTCAATAAAAACAACAAAGCACTGGCTCGCGAATTGGAACGAGGGCTGGATATGGCCATTGCCGATGGTTCGTTTGAAAAAATATTTTTAAGTTCCCCAAACGTACAAGAAGCCATTGCCAGGGGAAATTTAAAAAACCGAATCGTGATTCCTTTGGACAACCTCTTCAATTCACCCGAAACTCCAGTTGATCGCGCAGAATATTGGATTGATCCTAAAAAACTGTGATTGTTTTTAGTCTGATCAAAGTTGTTGTAACACAAACCCGACATAGTAAAGCGGCATGACGATATGCACGCTTTCTTCTGGCCCTGAACCTTGGGTGCCGGTAAGTTTAATTGTTTTGTGCGGGTTACATTTATCAATATAGGATTGCAATGATCTTGCGCGAGTACGCTTACCGCTTTTGACTTCAACAGGCACTAACAGTCCTTGTTGATTACTGATAATAAATTCAATTTCAGCACGCGCATCCGACCAGGAATAAGCTGGTTCAATTCCCAACACCGCTAATTCTTGCTGCACAAAATTTTCTGCAATATAGCCTTTATATTCATAAGCCTGCTGTTTGATTTCAAGGTAGCCGGTATTTAACAAATGATTCAGCAACCCCACATCAAATAAAAATAACTTCACCAGATTTTCTTTTTGATACGCCGCCAATGGCGTTCTGACAATGCCTTCAACCGGATAATTTTTTAACAACATGCGGCATTGATGTAACCAGTTAATTGCGCTTTCAAATTCCGCATAACGGGATTTGCGTTCAGCAATGCCTTTAAATTTAAATCGCTTCACCGATTCATCAACCACCGCCGATAACTGTGACGGAATATTGCTGAAAACCGCTTCAATTAATTGCGCATCAAATTTTCCTGCATATTTACCAAAATCGCGTTTATAGCCATTGATTAAATCCGCGTGAATTTTTTGCACGGCCTGTACCCGTTCCAACAAACTTTCATCGGGATTGGCGAACCATCGAGCCACCGCTTCCGGCATGCCACCGGTAAAATAATAATCGGTTAATTTGTCGAACAGTTTGCTATGTGCAGCAGCGCTATTGGTTTGTGCGTCAAATGCTTTAACCAAAGCAGGCTCGTTGGCGGCCCATAAAAATTCCCGAAAATTTAAAGGCCGTAAAATAAATTGTTCTACTTTGCCTACCGGAAATGAATTCAATAAACCGATATTGGAACCGCTGGCCGCAACAAACCAATCCGGTGTTTTTTCGGCAAAATATTTCAAGGAGGTCACTGCACGCGAACACTCGCCGATTTCATCCAGAATCAACAAATCAGTGGCTGGATTAAACATCTGCCCCGTTAACAATTCGAGATTGCCGACTATATCGACTGGTGCAAGAGACCCGGCAAAGGCGTCGGCCAGCTGTGGGCTTTCCAAAAAATCCACCCGCAACACTCGCTCAAATTCACGCCCCAGAAGTTGTTGCAATAGATAGGTTTTACCTGTCTGTCGGGCACCATCAATCAACAATGGCTTTCGCTGGTCGCGATTTTTCCATTCAATTAACTGTTCCACTAACAAGCGTTGCATAGCTCACCCAAGAGTTATCCGCAGAAAAATGCAAATTAACACATTTTTATGCGCATAAAAATGTAATTTTCTGCATTTTTATGCGCATAAAAGTGAGAGGCTCTATGGAGCAAAGTGTAATGAGGTGGTCGATATGGTTAGAAAACTGAAAAATCTGTACATATGGTTTCCTTCGTGTCGAAAAAAGTGAGTTTTTTCGACATAAGATGCTGGACATGTTTATGCAATCGACATAACCTCTACTCATGTCGAAATTTTTGCATTTTTTAAACATGAGCAGCCAAATGACATTTAATCCCAATCAGCCTTACAACCATTTACCCAAGTTGCCACCTAATACATTTTTGGAAACTGCCCCCATTCTCAAAGCGTGTATTGGTGCGCGTGCTGCACTGGCAGAACTCAAACAAGCAGGGGAGTTGTTACCTAATCAAAGTTTGTTGATCAACATGCTGCCGTTACTTGAAGCCAAAGACAGTTCGGAGATTGAAAACATAGTCACCACTAATGACCGCCTCTTTCAATATGCAGAAAATGGCGAAGGGGCGCAGGCCGATCCCGCTACAAAAGAAGCTTTGCGATATAGAACCGCACTTTACCAAGGCTTTAAAGCACTGAAAGATCGGCCACTCAACACATCCACTGCTGTGACTGTTTGCTCCACTATCAAAGGCATGGGCATGGATATTCGCAAAATTCCTGGTACCAGCATCATGAACACGGCGACATCAGAAGTGGTTTATACACCACCAGTGGGTGAGCAAGTTATTCGGGATTTGCTCGGAAATTGGGAAACTTACTTACATGCTGATGATGATTTGGATCCTTTAATTCGCATGGCAGTTTGTCATTACCAGTTTGAAGCTATACATCCATTTTTGGATGGCAATGGTCGCACAGGCAGGGTCTTAAACAGTTTGTTTTTAATCGAACGGGGTTTGTTGACCTTACCTATTTTGTATTTAAGTTATTACATTCTTCGCCACAAAAATAATTACTACCGTTTATTGCGCGAAGTGACGAGTGAACAAAATTGGCAAGACTGGGTGATCTATATGCTCACCGCCGTAAAAGAAACCGCGAGTTGGACAACACGCAAAATCAGCGCTGTGCGTGAACTCAACGAGCACACAGCCCACTATATTCGTCAGGCATTACCTAAAATATACAGCCGTGAGTTGGTCGATAAAATTTTCGAACAACCTTACTGCCGCATACAAACCTTGGTCGATGCCGACATCGCCCAACGGCAAACTGCATCCGGCTATCTGAAAAAACTGGTAGATATCGGTGTGCTAACGGAAATTCCTGCTGGCAAAGAAAAATTATTTGTACATCCGAAGCTGATGCAATTGATGACAACGGATAATGATGAGTTTGTGCGGTATTGAACGAAACAATCTGTCGCAAAAATCATCGTTTCTTTATCTTCGAAAAAATAATATGCTCGACTGCAATTAAAGTAACTAAATAAACTAATAATTTTCAAGCATCAGGGCATTCTATGAATGCTGATGCAAAGAGGTTTTTTCAAATCGATATGCAGTCACTGAGATTTATAAATCTGTTATGGATATTTTGTTTTCTCAGCCTTACCAGCTGTACGAAGCAAAGCACTAACGACCCATTCGATTACCATTTACCGACAGGTTGGGAAGTTTTCGAGGATGACAAGATTAATGAACAACATAGAAAAATTAATCTCGTCACCCAATCAGGAAGCATAGTGACTATCGAGATATTGTCTGGCCCTGAAATGAATAGTATTAACAGCAATGAATACCTGAAAAAATATATCGCATCTGCATTGCCAACCGAAGAAATACGTACAAATGCTGTTATTGATTTCGGTGAAGTAACACGGAGCGACAAGTCAGGATATTTTGCTAAAGTTACTGTGCCATCTCCCAATCAAGCAGCTTTTACGCTGGAGCTTTATCAATTTCAGAATGAAAACATGAATGTATTTTTAATGTTCAATACACCAACAGAACTGCAAATACAGTTACAAGCGGATATAGATAATTTTATTAAATCGATAAAAATGTAGGAGTTAGAATGGAATTCGATGGAAATCTTATTAGCGAGCTAGGTGTTAAGCGCTACATGAAAGGGCATGAAGCAAGTCAGTTTTCAAATATTAATCCCCTCAAAAACTCATCAACACTGAATAAACAATGGCAAGAATGTAATTTTGGTTGTCATGGGCCTAGCTATAGAACCTTACAACACCAACTTACTTACAGCGAATTTCTCAATCATTTAGATAAGTTATCGCCCTTGGTGGCTGGTGCCATTGATGGTGTTCGGCATGAAACCATTCAACAAACAAAGGTAATCACTTCAGGCATACAGCGTACAGGTGAAGGGCTTGGTGTTTCGGGCAAAGAAGTGTTTTCTCAAGTAGGCGAAGAAAACCTTGCCGCTTATCATTTTGTTAAAGTGAATGTTTCTAACCTGATAAATGCAGACCTCAATCTTGTTGATAATCCAATTACTCAACTCATATTTACTATCATTCATGAATATGTAAATTTGTTACCTGACTCTATGCTAAAGAAAATGGTGGAAGATAGGGCAATTATCATTCCAGACGATATCGACAGAAATTTTGTCGTATCAGCAGTTCGATATTCAGTAATTGAAGTAATCACAAGTGAGCACATTGATCAAGCGATTCAATTTATAAGTACAAAGGGCCAACGTTTTATTGGTAAACAAATTGGTAAAAAAGTAACGCGCGCAGTTGCTGCGATAATTGCAGCAAAAATAACCAAGAAAATAATTGCTGGCAGCTCAAATTCCATTAAACGAAAAATTTCCAGACTTAAGAAATCTTTCAAACCTGCCACCGGACATATGGGAACAGCATTAATTATTTTATTGAAAACCAATGGGTGGCTTGGAATAGCGGCTGAAGAAAGTAGAAAATTACAAAATGATAGCCCTGCTCTTTGGAAAATTCTCCGTTATAAACAGGGTGGGTTTGACATGCTGATGTTTCTGATTTCAGGCTTTGTAAAAGAATATGTTGATCGAATTGCGATACTGGAAAAAAATCCTGACGTATATTTTAAGTTAATGGCGGCTTTGGTGAAATCAGGTAGAACACAAGAAATTTTCTTCCCGCGATAATTTCTGATTTAAATGATAAAAATCATTTACGAAATGGGTAATAAATGAATAATCACCGGAACTCGCATAACGCCTTACCCCAATCGGGGTACTCACATGGCTAACCTGTGGCAAGAGGATGAGTTGTTACTCACGCTGCATTTATATTGCCGCACGCCTTTTGGAAAATTGCATCAAAGCAATCCTGACGTTATTGAATTAGCCAAGATTATTGGCCGCACGCCATCAGCCGTTGCGATGAAAGCCTGCAACTTCGCAAGCCTCGACCCAGCATTGAGTCAAAAAGGTTTAGAGGGCGCCAGTAAAGCTGACCGCAAATTGTGGGATGCATTTATGCAAAACTCCACCGAAATTGCAGAAAAGGCCGAAGCACTTTACGAATCCAAAATTGAAATTCATTCCCCTAAAAAACCAGTATCTGAAATAAAATTTCCAACCGGCGAAACTGAAACCTTACGCACTGTAAAAACTCGCCGAGTACAAGCATTTTTCCGCCGAACAGTTTTAGAAAGTTACAATCACCGCTGCGCGATCTCAGGCTTAGCAATTCCAGAATTGTTAGTAGCCAGCCATATTATTCCTTGGTCCGAAGATGAATCTCGCAGAGCAGACCCAACAAATGGAATTGCATTGAATGCACTTTACGATAAAGCCTTTGATAGAAAGCTAATTTCATTTGATGAAAATTTCAGATTGGTGCTTTCTGACAGAATTAAAAAGCAATATAAGGATGAGATGGTTAAGGAATATTTTTTGGAGTTTGAGGGCAAGGAGTTGGAGATGCCTTATAGGTTTTTGCCGGATAGACTATGTGTGAGCATGCATTTAGAAAAATTATTGTTAAATATTAAGTCAAATTGAAAAACAAAAAATATGCCTACAGTACCTAAAACCGAATATAAAGGAATAACATATAATCTTGTTCCTCCTCATTATCGAAACAATCAACACAATACCATTACAGTACTCGTTGGAAAAAATGGGACTGGAAAGAGTGGTATTCTAAAGACCATTGCAGAAGAGTCCATTGCTCAAAAGATAGGCCCCAAGCCGCAACTAATTTATTATCCGCCCAAAAAGATCATAGCAATTTCCACAGGACCTTTTGATAGATTCCCAACATCTGGAAATCTTGATAGCGAAAAATATACTTACATAGGCTTAAAGAATTCACACCGATCCTCTTCAATATCGTTAATTGCTAGAGCAACATCTGCCGTACTAAGAAATTATTTCCTTAATAATAAATCATCAAAAATAGATCTTCTTTTCGAGAAAATAAATCTAAGGCCTATTATTTCAATAAATTGGACTTCGAAACTAGTCAAAGAGATTGATAGCACTATAAAATCGTCTGAAAAACCATATAACGAATTAATTCGTTCAGCGAAAAAAATAGCAACTGCAAATTACAGTCCATCGGATACAGAAATTTATTTGGAAATTGTCTCTACTCTTAGTGCATATATAACAATTGATAAAATGCAAAATTTGATTATTGAACCAATAGAGGATTTGGTTAAAATCATAGATTCAATTTCTTTTTTGCAAAAATACGGTGTAGAAAAAATTATGCCTACTACAATCGTAAATTTTTCAAATAGATCGCTAGGTATTCCATTAAGTTACAGTGAATTTCCATTTCAGATGGAAAACGTAAAAGAAGAAATTTTTAACTCGATACTGACGTTAAATTATTATGAATTGATAGTTGTGAATGATATAAAAATAACAACAATTAATCCAGATGAAACCATTTCACTCAGAAGGGCAAGTTCAGGCAGGCAATGCTTAGCTGTTATCATGCTAGGAATTGCAGGTACAATTGACGATGACTCAATCATTTTAATAGATGAACCAGAAATAAGCCTGCACCCTGCTTGGCAAGAGGAATTCATTGAAAATATACAAAATTGCTTTAATAACTATCGAGGTTGTCATTTCATAATTGCTACCCATTCACCACAAATAGTTTCGAGGTTAAGCGGAAACAATTGTTTTGTGGTCGACGTCGAAAAAAATAAAATAATTTCTAACGAAGGCCGAGAAATGAATTCGTCAGACTATCATTTAGCCGAGATATTCCGTTCGCCAGGAATAAAAAACGAATACATATCAAAAATTACCGTGAATCTAATATCCAAAATTAAGCATTATAAATCTATTGATAAACACGACCTTAAGACGATCGAACATATACTTGAGTTGAAAAAATTGCTGTCCGATGATGACCCTTTGAACGAATTGATTTTAGCAGCTAGTAAAATGGTAAAGGAATTTTATAAAAATGATTAAACCATTTCAATTAAAGCCAGAATTTGAAGAAATTATCAAAAATTCTATAGCACTATATGGATCTGGGAAAAACGCATGGGACAGTAGCGAACTAGAAAAGCTTAGATCAGCCATAAGGAATCACTACAGGCAAGAACAAAATGGACTTTGTGCCTACTGTAAAAATGAGCTTTCACTTCAATCGGCAGCTAATGCACAAATTGAGCATATTTTATCTAAATCCAAATATGGTAACTTTGTATTTGAGGTTTTAAATTTATGCGTTATATGTGCGGACTGCAATCAGATTAAAAGCGATAAAGAAGCTGCAGCTTCTATGGAAGAAATTACCGTAAATGAAGTTAAATCTCGATATCCTAGGGCGTCGTCTTCATTCATAATTGTTCACCCCCATTTTGATGACTGGGGTGAGCATATTAAAAAAATCGACAAGTTTTATATTGATCTTACAAAAAAGGGGAATGCAACTATTGGCATTTGTCGACTAAATCGATATGTACAACAATTTGGAGTCAGCGACGAAACTTTTGACGATTTTAAGTTAAATTCAATGTGTCAGAGTATTCTAGATACAAAAAATCCTCTAGAAAAAGCAAACCGTCTCGATAAACTTTTTGCAATCGTTATGCAAGATAAATGGATGAATTCCTAGTAAGTAGCCCGTATGGAGTGAAACGTAATGCGGGTTGTTTTTAATGTTGTTTTTTCATCGTTTTAAATTTAAAAAATCAAAAGCCCCGCATTACGCTTCGCTCCATACGGGCTACGAATGTGGGTTGAATTAAATTGATTACAAGGAGGTTTTATGGTGCTTTATCGAAGGAATCGGGTTGAGGGTGGGTGTTATTTTTTTACGGTTACACTGCATGATCGGAGTTCGCGTTTGTTGGTTGAACATATTGCGGAATTGCGTGATGTGTTTCGGCAGGCGAAAGCGCAAATGCCGTTTCACATTAATGCGATTGTGGTTTTACCGGATCACATTCATGCGATTTTTACCTTACCTGCGGGTGACGATAATTATTCGTCGCGTTGGCGTTTAATAAAATCACGTTACACTCGCGCCTTATTGAAAAAAGGTGTTCCAATTGCAGCGAATGATGCAGGTGAATATAACCTGTGGCAGCGACGGTTTTGGGAGCACACCATTCGTGACAATGAAGATTTAAACAACCATATCAATTACATCCATTACAATCCGGTCAAACACGGCTTGGTGGAACAAGTTGCCGATTGGCCCTATTCCAGTTTCCATTATTTTTCACGCAATGGAATTTCTCCGTTCGATTGGTAGCCCGTATGGAGCGCAGCGTAATGCGGGGTTGTTTTTAATTTTTCGAATAGTTGTTTTATAAATTGTGTGGAAAGTCAAAAGCCCCGCATTACGCTTCGCTTCATACGGGCTACGCTTCCAATCTGATCGTCATGATTAAAAACTAGCTAACCCACAAAATGGACACTATAGTTCTCAAAAATCACTAAATTGGAAATTATAGTGTCCACTTCAGAATCACAAAGCCGTAGTGCGACGGTACTAATAAAAGGCACAGAGCATTTCCGATTGGTTTATCATCCAGATTGGTACTTTCTTTAATATGAAAAACTCCCTTACCGAAACCAGTAAATTTTTAAGTTATGTGTTACGGCATCAACCAGACGCCATAGGTATTCAATTGGATTCCCAAGGTTGGGTGGCGATTGATGAATTGATTGCAGCGGCGAATCAATCCGGCAAACAATTTGATCGCGAATTAATTCAGCAAGTTGTGGATACCAACGAGAAAAAGCGTTTCACTATTTCTGATGATGGTTTGCGTATTCGTGCGGCGCAGGGGCATTCGACTGAATCGGTGCAGATTGATTATCCGCAAAAAATTCCACCTGAATTTTTGTATCACGGCACCGCTACCCGTTTTGTCGATTCGATAAAACAACAAGGCTTAATCCCCGGCCAGCGGCATCATGTGCATTTGTCGCAATCGATTGAAACCGCGACCGAAGTCGGTAAGCGTTATGGCAAGCCGCATATTTTTACCATCAAGGCAAAAGCAATGAGCGAAGCAGGCTTTTTGTTTTATTGCTCGGAGAATAATGTTTGGTTGACTGAGAAGGTGCCGGTGGAGTTTTTGTTGGTGTCGCCTGTGCAATAAAACAGATGGCAGCGTCTGTTTTGATCATAATAGAATGTCGATGATTTAAATGCTCATGTCGGTACCCTTCAACACACTTAGCCATTGGATTGACTATGTATATTATCTATCTGCTTTTCATCATCGCTGTTCTTTATTTTATTTATAAGCTCTATCAAGATGGCGTCAATGCAAAACGGGAAGCTTATATCAACAATTATATTTTTCCTTTGTCGATCAGGAAAAAATTGTTAGCGAAATATCCACATCTTTCTGACAATGACCTTTATAAAGTGATGACAGGAATGCGTCAGTATTTTCACATTTGTAATATGGCCAAGCGTCGATTTGTGTCTATGCCATCACAAGTTGTTGATGTTGCCTGGCATGAATTTATTTTGTTTACAGCAAACTACGCTGAATTTTGTAACAAAGCCTTTGGCCGCTTTTTACATCACTCCCCCGCTGAAACCATGCAGCACAAAACGCTTGCACATGAGGGGATCAAGCGCGCGTGGAAGCTTTGTTGTGTACGTGAAAAAATTGATCCTAAAGTACCAGCGTCACTTCCACTGCTGTTTGCTGTGGATAGCCAACTGAATATCAGTGATGGCTTTTTCTATACGCTGGACTGTTCCAAAAATATTGCAGCGACCAACGGAGCGGGTGATACCTATTGTGCGAGCCATATAGGTTGTGGCGGTGGAAGTTCATGCGGTGGCAGCTCCTGTGGCAGTGGCAATTCTGGCGGAGATTCCGGCGGCAGCAGTTGTGGTGGTGGATGTGGCGGCGGTGGGGATTAATCCTTATAAATTGAACCCGCAAAATTTTGAATTTCTTGGGCTCAAACTTATTAGCGACGCAGCGGAAGATCGGGTTCCATATCGAGGCTGCCATCCTCTGCCAACAAGGCATAAAGACCAGACTCTT
>CBFGPN010000057.1:0-20318 GCA_965650675.1 uncultured Cellvibrio sp. | reverse complement strand
CCGGCATGGTTTTGGGTGTTATGACTTGGTATTTCACTTATGTACTGGTGGATTATCTATTACGAGAATCAGGACGTGAGAAAGAAAGTCGACGATTGTTTATCAGTGCTTTAATCAGAGTTCCATTGCAATTGTGTTTTGTAATTGATGTTTACGCCGGTTTTGCCGCTGGTTTTACTCTGGAGTTTTTAGGGCTGAATATTCATCTTCATGAAGGTAAGTTATTGGAAGCCTACTTAATGACTGTTTTTACGGGTTTTTATTTGAGTTTGTTTTGTGGTGTTATTTTTTTAGTGATTACACTAATAGCAAACTGGTTGGAATCAAAAAGAAATATATCCATTTAACAATTGGATTATTTACCAATACAAAAACTGCTAAATATTCGTCCTAACAAATCATCCGGTGTAAATTCACCGGTGATTTCACTTAAAGCATTTTGGGATTGTCGTAAATCTTCAGCGAGCAGCTCACCGGCAGCGAAGGTTTGTAATTGGATTTTGCCTTGCTGGATAAAATCATAAGCGCGTTGTAAAGCGTCCAGATGACGACGACGTGCAGTGAAACCGGATTCGTTGGTTTGTTGAAAACCCATGATGGATTTCAGATAGTTTCTTAAGTCGTCAATACCATGATGATGTTTGGCACTAATATTTAAATATTCCTGATTATTTTTTATTTTTATTAGTCCTGTCTTTTCCTGGCTTAAATCAATTTTATTTCTGATTAAAATAATTTTACTTTTATCAATCTTATTAATTGATTCAGGCCAGAGATTATCAATATCCGTCATAGAATTTTGACTGGCATCAACGACCAGTAAAATACGATCAGCTTGTTCTATTTCTCGCCAGGCGCGTTCTATACCAATTTGTTCCACCTGATCCGGGCTTTCGCGCAAACCGGCAGTATCGGCAATATGAAGAGGCATGCCATCGATATGAATATGTTCACGCAATACATCACGTGTGGTTCCTGCGATGGGCGTAACAATTGCAGAATCACGTCCGCTTAAGGCATTTAACAAACTGGATTTACCCGCATTCGGTTTGCCTGCAATAACCAAACGCATTCCGTCTCTTAACAAAGAACCTTGTTTGGCTTCCTGAAAGATTTGTGTGAGACGGGTTTCGATATTGAGCAAATCATTTTGAATTTTTCCGTCTGTTAAAAAGTCAATTTCTTCTTCTGGAAAATCAATTGCTGCTTCCACATAAATACGTAATTGAATCAAGGCCTCAACCAATTCATGTATACGTTTGGAAAAAACACCTTGAAGAGAATGTAAGGCATTACGTGCAGCTTGTTCGGTACTGGCATCGATTAAATCGGCAATAGCTTCAGCTTGTGCCAAATCGATTTTGTCATTTAGAAATGCGCGTTCGGAAAATTCACCGGGTTTGGCTAATCTTGCACCCAGTTTTAATACTGTATTTAACAGCATGTCCAACACTACAGGGCCACCGTGACCTTGTAGTTCGAGAACATCTTCACCGGTAAATGAATGAGGATTAGGAAAGAATATTGCCAGGCCCTGATCAATAATTTGATCAGCAGAATAAAAATCGCAGTAATGTGCTTGCCGAGGTTTGAGAGAAGTTTTTACGATAGATTGTGTAATAGATAAAACATTTTTACCGGATACACGAATAATACCCACACCGCCACGGCCGGTTGCTGTGGCTATGGCGGCGATGGTATCAGTGTAAATCATCAGGCTTTAGCGTCCGCTTTTTCAATTTGTTTGGTAATAATTTGTTGTTGGATGATTTGTAATACGTTGTTGGTTAACCAATAAAGTACCAAACCTGACGGAAACCAGAGGAACATAAAGGTAAAGATAAATGGCAGCATCTGCATGATTTTAGCCTGCATTGGATCAGGTGGTTGTGGGCTGAATTTCATGGTAATCCATTGCGAAATACCATACAGAACCGGCAGTACAAAATAAGGATCCATACGTGATAAATCTTCTATCCACAAATAGAACGGTGAGTGACGCAACTCAACAGATTCCATCAATACCCAATAAAGTGCGATAAAGACTGGCATTTGAATTAATAAAGGCAAGCACCCACCGAGAGGGTTTACTTTTTCTGTCTTGTATAATTTCATCATTTCTTGTGAAAAACGTTGTCTGTCTTCGCCATAACGTTCTTTTAATTCTGCTAATTTTGGTTGTAACTTTTTCATCTTGGCCATTGATACATAACTGGCTTTGGATAATTTGTAGAAAACCAATTTGACGATTAAAGTTAGGCCAATAATGGCTAATCCCCAGTTACCCAAAAACTGATGTATAAATTTCATTAGTGCGAATAAAGGTTTGGCTATCCACCACAAAAGACCATAATCAACTGTTAAATCGAGATAAGGTGAGATAGCTTCAAGTTTTTCTGTATCTTTTGGACCTGCGTAAAAAATTGCATCAACAGTTTGTTGTTGTTTGGCAGGTACAACCAAATCAGGTGTTTCAAATCCTAATACATAAAGCAGAGAAGATTTATCCTGACGGATTGAATATTGGATCATACTATTTGGATTTGGGATCCAGGCGCTGATGAAGTAATGTTGAACCAGTGATATCCAGCCATTTTGATGTGAAAAACTAACGTTCGAATTATTTTCTTTTGCTATATCTTCAAAATGATATTTTTTGTAATTTTCATCATTGGTTGTGGTGGCAATCCCTAAAAATGGATTCATTTCCAAAGCACTGACTTTAGTGAAACGTTTCCCATCATGAATAATTCTAGCGAAAAATTTTGCACTCCATGTATTATCGCTTTGGTTATCAATAATATATTTCACACCAATTTGATATTCGCCTGTTTTAAAAATAAATTGTTTGGTAATTTTTACCAAGCCTTGTTGATAAACTAAATTAACAGTTAATTCTTTTTCATTTTTGGTTAATTCATAAGATTCTTTTTCTGCAGAAAATAAAGGCTTTGAACCATCAACTCCATTAGTACCATTAACACCGAAAAGACCTGATTGGGTGATATAAGTATGATTATCGCGTTGATCAAGCAGAATAAAAGGTTCATTTAGTTTATCCAGTGAAACTGAATGTTTAGGTAAAGAAACTTCCAGAATATCGCCACCTAAAGTATCAATAGAAACATTCATGCTATCTGTTTTTATATGAATAATTTTGGATTGGGTAGCATTGGTAACAGGGGCATTAATCTCGGTTACACTGTTATTTTCTACTGTAGAATTTATTGATGAATTACTTTGTGTTGCAGTTGAACTGCTGGTGATATTGTTTGCAGTGGGGTGCGCATCACTGAATTCTTTATAGCGAATAACCAATAACAAGCTGACTGCAAGAATTGCTACTATCAAAATATTTTTTTGCCAATCCATCTTAATGACTGCCGTGATGATGTGAATGAGAGTGCGAACAGCACTGGTTATTTTTAGGCGGAACCGGATCTTCTCCGCCTGGGTGTCCAGGGTGGCATTTTAAAAGACGAATCACAGTTAGATAAGTCCCGCGCCAAAAACCGTGAGTAGTTAGTGATTCTTCTGCGTAACGTGAACAACTGGGGTAAAAACGACATTGGTTACCAATAATGGGACTCAGCAATAATCTGTAAATATGGATCAGTTTTATTCCTGTCCATACCAACAACATATTTAGTTTATTCACTGTTTGTTCCTGCTTCTCTTATTGGTACATCAGACTTCGTTTTTTGCCGGACTTTCTTAATAAGTCTTTGCCACTGGCTATCCAACAAACGAAAGATTTCCGGATTACTGAGTTTTTCCAATCCATTACGAGACATTAATACCAGATCCAAATCCATGAGTTCATTTTGATTCTGGCGGAAACTTTCACGGCTTAAACGTTTGATACGATTCCGGTCAACTGCCAGGCGCAAATGCTTTTTGGCAATTACCAATCCTAAGCGTGGAAGTCCACGATTATTATGACAGGCTAATAAAAGAAGGTGTTGGTGAGATATACGGAAAACAGCAGAATCGAAAACCTGTTGATAGTCACCAGAGTTGAGCAAACGTAGAGATTTGCCGAAACCTAGTTTCACTCTGATGACTCATCGAAAACAAAATTATCAGATGGTCAGACTTTTACGTCCCTTGGCACGACGACGAGCCAATACCAGACGGCCATTTTTGGTAGCCATACGAGCACGAAATCCGTGGACACGTACACGCTTTAAATTACTGGGTTGGAATGTTCTTTTCATAAGAGCAACCTTAAAAACTCAAGTTTGTAATCCACCAACCGGTGGGTAAGGGTAGAAAGGGGCGCGATTCTAAATAAATAAACAGTTTAAAGCAAATAATTTTGGACAATTTCTCTACAGTTGTTGAAATTACATACTTATTTTTATCTATACCGGTTTGCTCTCAGGTTATGCTCATAAAATGTACAGATTATTAACAGAGATATCCACAGTTTGTATTATTTTAACTAACTGATTTAACTGTATTTTCTGTATATTATCACTATTGTAAAAAATATTTTTTTGGTTTGTGGATAACTTGATTATTGTGGAATACACTTAGCCTCCAATATAAGAGAGGGCTTGGCTTTTGTTTGATTCACTTTGGAAATCCTGTCTTTCAAGTCTTCAAAATGAACTGTCGTCACAACAATTCAATACTTGGATAAGACCCTTACAAATTGATAACACCAGTGCATCCGGTGAACTGAGATTGCTCGCACCCAATCGTTTTATTTGCGATTGGGTCAACGAAAAATTCATGCATAGAATTAAGGAATTGGCAGGTCAATATCATCATCAACCATTGAGTATTATGTTGGGAATTATGCCCAGGCAAAATACTTCGGCTTTTGTTGCTGAAATAGAAAAACCTGTAGTTAATCTGGTATCCAGTGCAAATTATGCGGGTTCTTTAAAAAATAAAATTGAAGAAGTAATAAAAGAAGCCCATACAGATACTCCCGATTTGAATGTCGAGGGTGGTTTAAAACATAGTCATTATTTAAATGCAGCCAGTACTTTTTCCAGCTTTGTTGAAGGTAAATCAAATCAATTGGGATTAGCCGCTGCAAAGCAAGTTGCAGAAAACCCGGGTGGCGCATATAACCCTCTTTTCATTTATGGTGGTGTAGGGTTAGGTAAAACTCACTTAATGCAAGCTGTGGGTAATGCTATGTTGGCAAAAAATCCCAATGCAAAAATTGTTTATTTGCATTCGGAAAGGTTTGTTGCTGATATGGTAAAAGCCTTACAGTTAAATGCGATCAATGATTTCAAACGTTATTACCGGTCTATGGATGCTCTTTTAATTGACGATATCCAATTTTTTGCCGGTAAAGAAAGATCACAGGAAGAATTTTTCCATACATTCAATTCCTTATTGGAGGGTGGCAGACAAATTATTTTGACTTGTGATCGTTTTCCGAAAGAGATTAACGGACTTGAAGAAAGATTAAAGTCACGTTTTGGTTGGGGTTTGACAGTGGCTGTTGAACCACCGGAACTTGAAACTCGTGTAGCTATATTGATCAAAAAAGCCCAACAAGCGGGTATTGAATTACCAAATGATGCTGCTTTTTTTATTGCACAACGAATTCGTGCTAATGTTCGCGACCTTGAAGGTGCACTAAAAAGAGTGATAGCCAGCGCCAATTTTACTGGTAGGCCTATTGATGTTGATTTAGTGAGAGAAGCGCTTAAAGATTTGTTGGCTTTGCAGGATAAACAGGTTGGTATTGATAACATTCAGCGTGTAGTCTGCGAGTACTACAAAATTAAAATGAATGATATGGTTTCAAAACGCCGAAGTCGTTCAGTAGCTCGACCAAGACAAGTGGCCATGGCATTGGCCAAAGAATTAACCAATCATAGTTTGCCTGAAATTGGTGAAGCATTTGGCGGACGCGACCACACCACAGTATTACATGCGTGTCGCAAAATTAAGGAGTTGCAGGAAGAAAGCGCAGATATAGAAGAAGATATGAAAAATTTGCTGCGTTCTTTAACAACTTGATTTATAAATGTCAGGTTTTACCAATAATTATTGCAAATGATTTTTGAAGAGATAATTTCATGAAATTTTCAGTATCCCGTGAGGCATTGCTTAAGCCATTACAATTGGTTGCTGGCGTGGTTGAACGCCGACAAACCTTGCCGGTTTTATCCAATGTGTTGATAGTATTAAAGGATGATCAACTGTCTCTTACCGGGACTGATCTTGAAGTAGAAATCATTGGGCGCATTAATCTGGAACAGGCAGGTCAATCCGGTGACATAACTGTTCCTGCTAAAAAGTTGGTAGATATCTGTAGATCGCTACCAGATGGCAGCACAATCGACTTTTTTCAAGAAGATAATCGCATTATTGTTAAATCTGGCAGAAGTCGTTTTACCTTATCTACTTTACCGGCTTCTGACTTTCCAAATGTTGAAGATACACCGGGTAATTTGCGTTTCAGTTGTGCTCAGCAAGAAATTAAACGCCTGATTGAGAGAACAGCTTTTGCTATGGCACAACAGGATGTTCGTTATTACCTGAACGGTATGTTATGGGAGGTTCGTCAGGATCAATTAAGGGCTGTTGCAACTGATGGTCACAGAATGGCCATGTGTACGCGTGCTGTTGGTGTTACGTCCAAAGAAGTTGTTCAGGCAATTCTTCCTCGAAAGGGGGTATTGGAGTTGTCTCGATTATTGGATGATTCCACTGCGCAAATAGAGCTCACACTAAGTAGCAATCATATCCGAGTGACATCTGTTGACTACACATTCACTTCAAAATTGGTGGATGGTAAATTTCCTGATTATGAAAGAGTTCTTCCTCGAGGCGGTAATAAAACGGTTATAGGGTCAAGGCTTGATTTAAAGCAGGCTTTTGCACGCACATCGATTCTTTCTAACGAAAAATATCGTGGTGTCAGATTACTTCTTAATACTGGTAGTTTGACTATTGTGGCTAATAACCCTGAACAGGAAGAAGCTGAAGAGCAAGTTTCTGTGGACTACACAGGGGATTCTTTGGAAGTAGGCTTTAATGTAAGTTACTTGCAAGATGTCACTAATGTGATCACTAATGACAATATCAAGATTACATTATCAGATGCAAACTCCAGTGCTTTGATTGAAGAGCCTGAGAATAGTGATTCGGTTTATGTTGTTATGCCAATGCGCCTTTAAGTTTCTGTTTCACGGTGGCTGCTGTGGCAGTCGAGCGCCTTAAAATCCAACAGTTACGTAACTTGATGGCAGTGGACATAAGTCCATCATCACAGGTGAATCTTTTTTTTGGAGAAAATGGTTCAGGTAAAACCAGTGTGCTGGAAGCTTTATATATTTTGGGATTAGGTCGCTCTTTTCGTAGTCATAAACATAAATCCCTTATTAATCGAGAGTCGGTAGATTTCACACTTTTTTCCAGCCTTAAATCAGATAAAGGATCGGTTGCATTGGGAATCAGTCGAAATATTCAGGGAGAGCTTTTATTAAAGGCGAATGGTGAAACTGTTGCAGCAGTTGCGGACCTGGCAAACTTTCTTCCCTTGCAATTAATTAATGCAGATTCATTTTTATTATTGGAAGGTGGTCCAATACAACGAAGGCAGTTTTTAGATTGGTTGGTGTTTCACGTGGAACCTCGTTTTTTCCCTTTATGGAAGAACCAGCAAACTTGCCTGAAACACCGCAATAGCCTTCTTCGCCATGATAGAATTGACGAACAACAATTAAATATTTGGGATTCTGAGTTAACACTGCTAACAGATAAAATAGATCAATATCGCTCCAAGGTGTTTGATCTATTTCTACATCAGCTTCAATTATTAATTAACGACTTTATCCAGATGGATGGTCTGACTGTGGGTTACTATCCCGGTTGGAGTAAAGACAGGACTTATGCTGAAGTATTGGCTGCCAGCCGGGAAAGAGATATAGCTCATGGCCTTACACATTTTGGAAGTCATAGGGCAGATTTAAAAATTTATCTTCAGAGTTTGGCGGCAGCTGAAGTTTTATCGAGAGGTCAACAAAAGCTTCTTGTCTGTGCTATGAAGGTGGCCCAGGGCTTGGTATTTCAGGCTGTAACGGGTAGAAAAGCTATTTATTTGATAGATGATTTACCGGCAGAGTTGGATGATAAACACCGGGAGAAATTGGTGTTTTGGTTAGATAAAATGCAAACACAGGTATTCATTACTGGCGTCAAAGAGTTAGACCTTCGACGACTCTGGTCTGTGGATAGAGATAAACAAATAAAAGTGTTCCACGTGGAACAGGGCAGGGTTTTGGAAATACAGAATCAGCCTGGTAATTAATGAAGCGAGATCAATGAAAAGTGGAGAAAACCATGACCGATGAGCAAAACCCGTCAGACAATAAACCAACAGAAGAAAAGGCTTATGATGCATCCAGCATCAGCGTTCTCAAGGGATTGGATGCTGTTCGTAAACGTCCCGGTATGTACATTGGTGATACTGATGACGGTTCGGGTTTACACCATATGGTGTTTGAAGTGGTGGACAACTCTATAGACGAAGCATTGGCAGGTTATTGTACGGAAGTAAAAGTCATTATCCATCCGGATGAAACGGTATCGGTTACTGATAATGGCCGTGGAATTCCGACCGATATGCATGAGGAAGGTGTGTCGGCAGCAGAAGTTATCATGACCGTACTCCATGCTGGCGGTAAGTTTGATGATAATACTTACAAAGTTTCTGGTGGTTTGCATGGAGTGGGTGTTTCAGTAGTAAATGCCTTGTCTGAATTTCTGAAGTTGACTATTCGTCGTAATGGCAAGATTCATGAGCAAATTTACCGTCATGGAGTACCTGATGAACCTTTGAAGGTCATAGGTGATACGGCAGGAACTGGAACCGAAATACATTTCAAACCCTCAGCCCAGACTTTTACCAATATCGAATTTCATTATGAGATCCTCGCCAAACGCTTGCGGGAACTGAGCTTCCTCAATTCAGGTGTGCGTATTGTGTTGAAAGATGAGCGCAGCGGCAAAGAAGAAGTCTTCCAGTATGAAGGTGGTCTAAAGGCTTTCGTTGACCATCTCAATAAAAACAAAACGACTATTAATAAGATGGTGCATTTCGTTTCCAACGCTCGCGAAGACGGAATTGGTGTTGAGGTGGCTTTGCAGTGGAATGATTCATTCCAGGAAAACCTTTTCTGTTACACCAACAATATTCCACAACGTGACGGTGGTACACATCTGGCTGGTTTCCGTGCAGCACTGACTCGTGGACTGAATACCTACATAGAGAAAGAAGGTATAGATAAAAAGGCCAAGGTTGCCACAACGGGCGATGATGCTCGTGAAGGGTTGACCGCTATCATTTCAGTAAAAGTGCCGGATCCCAAATTTTCCAGCCAAACCAAAGACAAGTTGGTGTCCTCGGAAGTAAAAACGGCGGTTGAACAGGAGATGGCTGAGCATTTCAATGCCTATCTGCTGGAAAACCCCAATGAAGCGCGATCAATTGTAGGCAAAATGATTGATGCCGCTCGTGCACGTGAAGCCGCTCGTAAAGCACGTGAGATGACTCGTCGTAAAGGGGCTTTGGACATCGCTGGTCTGCCAGGTAAATTAGCTGATTGTCAGGAAAAAGATCCAGCATTATCAGAGCTTTATCTGGTAGAGGGTGACTCTGCAGGTGGTTCAGCCAAGCAGGGTCGCGCCCGGAAAACCCAGGCAATCCTGCCACTTAAAGGCAAGATCCTTAACGTGGAAAAAGCTCGTTTTGACAAAATGCTTGCCAGTGCGGAAGTCGGCACACTGATTACCGCCTTGGGCTGCGGCATAGGCAAAGACGAATACAATCCGGAAAAACTACGTTATCACAGCATTATCATCATGACCGATGCGGATGTTGATGGATCACATATTCGTACCTTGTTACTGACCTTCTTTTTCCGTCAAATGCGTGAACTGATCGAACGCGGTCATATTTACATTGCGCAACCACCTTTATATAAGATCGCCAAAGGAAAACAGGAGCAATATCTGAAGGACGAATCAGCAATGACAGAGTTTTTGACCCAGGCGGCCCTGGAAGATGCGGCGCTGTTCGTCAATCCCGATGCACCGGCCATTTCCGGCGAAGCCTTGGAAAAACTGGTTCAGGAATACCGTAAAGTGATGGCGACCATAGAGCGCTTGTCACGTTTATACCCTGCAGAAGTACTGGACAAGATGATTTATATGCCAGCTATTCGTGCTGAACATCTGGCTGATCAAGGCCATATGCAGCAATGGATTGATCAACTTTTAGCCAGATTCTCTTTGGATAGTCGTGCGGGTAGTCAAAAATATGAAATTAAAGTAGTAGAAGACACAGAGCGCCATATCTTTTTACCGCGTGTAGAAATCACAGCCCACGGTATAGCCACTGAATATCCTTTCCAACAGGATTTTTTTGCTTCGGGTGAATACGCCTCAATTGTTTCATTGGGCGAAAAACTGGAAAGTCTGATTGAAGAGGGCGCATTCGTCCAACGTGGTGAGCGCAAGCAAAACATCAACAGCTTTACCGAAGCCCTGGAATGGTTGATGAAAGAATCACGCAAAGGCTACAACATCCAACGCTATAAAGGCCTGGGTGAAATGAACCCGGAACAGCTCTGGGAAACTACCATGAACCCCGAAACTCGCCGCATGCTGCGAGTCTCAATTCAGGACGCAATAGGTGCAGACCAAATCTTCACTTGTCTGATGGGTGACGACGTGGAACCTCGACGTGACTTTATTGAAACCAATGCTCTGGCAGTTGCGAATTTGGATGTGTGACTGAGATACAGTGTCTTTTGGTGTTTGAACTAAGCACAAGTGAAAAATCCAAACATACGCTTTGCGTGCAAAAAATTGGAAAACCAGTATCCTATCCTCAGAATGCTACAGACTTGTTGGCAACAACATGGCATTCCACCACCCGAAAGGGTCAGCCCATGGCGGTAAGGGTGATCTGGAACAAGTGATGCTTCACTTGTCGTAAGGGCTTCTTTGGGAGCCCTTTGTTTTATATAGTGAGCATACTAAGATACTGATTTACAACGCATTTCATCTAAATTGAGATTTGTCGAAATCCATTTCAATTAAAGTGAGATTTCTTCTAGGTTTGGAATTGTCATGTTGAATGAAAAATGCTTAAAAATCATATGCTTAATGATTTCAATTTAAATGAGATTCGACAACACCCATCCTCAACATGCCTTCAGAGGCGTCATTCTTGCAGCATCAGCATTATTGCTATTTGCCGGAATGGACGCCTGTACCAAATACCTCGCAGTGCATTATCCGGTTCCGGTGGTGGTTGCCATGCGCTATCTGGTGCATTTGGCGCTGATGCTGGCAATCCTCGCGCCAAGGCATGCGCATATTTTGGTTAAAACCCAACGCAAAAATCTGGTATTGATTCGTGGTGCATGTCTTGCGCTGCTTTCTTTATTTATGGCTACGGCGCTGCAACGTATGCCAATAGCGGAAACAACTGCTATTTCTTTCTTGGCGCCCATGATGGTGGCTTTACTTGCCAGTCGGATTTTAAATGAACGTATTGGTATTATCGGATGGATAGCCGTGGTTATGGGCTTTGCCGGTATGTTATTGATCGTGCGTCCCGGAAGCGGGTTAGACACTGTGGGTGTGTTATTTGCGTTTTTAGCTGCGGCCACAGGTGCAGCTTACCAATTATTATCTCGCTTTCTGGCCAGTACAGAAAAAGCGTCAGCCATGTTGTTTTATGCTGCACTCATAGGTTCGATTGTTTATGGACTCGCGTTTCCATTTTTTTGGGAAAATAAAACACCTTCTGCATTAGAGGCGGGACTATTTTTATTTATGGGTGCCGCCGGTGGACTTGGTCACTACCTTTTTACTCTCGCCTATCAACATGCACCCGCATCTTTGCTTGCACCTGTCACTTATTTGCAGTTGATTTGGGCCTTGTTGCTTGGTTGGTTACTGTTTGACAATACTCCCGACACTACAAGTTTGTTGGGCATGGGAATTGTGGCCGCATCGGGATTGATGATTGCGTTTAAATCCAGAAGATAATCACTCTTTACTTATCTGCTAGCCAATTTCCTCTACTCTACCTAAAATAGCCAGCCTCATAATAAGCTGACAGATTCAATGCACAACCAAATTCCCCTGGAACGTCCGTTCACACCTTTGCTCGATACTATTCAGTCGCCGGTTGATTTACGTTTGCTGGATGAAAAGCAATTGCCACAAATAGCGGACGAGCTGCGCGCATTTCTTCTCTATACTGTAGGAAAAACAGGTGGACATTTTGGTGCGGGATTGGGTGTAGTTGAATTAACAGTTGCGTTGCATTACGTCTACAACACACCGGAAGATCGATTGGTTTGGGATGTGGGCCATCAAACCTATCCGCACAAAATTCTGACTGAACGCCGCGAATTAATGCACAGCATTCGCCAGGGTGGTGGACTTTCCGGATTTCCCAAACGTGAAGAAAGTATTTATGACACTTTTGGTGTTGGTCATTCCAGTACCTCGATCAGCGCAGCACAAGGTATGGCGATAGGCGCAAAAATGGCAGGTATTGAACGCAAGGTTGCTGCGATTATTGGTGATGGTGCCATGACCGCAGGTATGGCGTTTGAAGCATTAAATCACGCCGCACATACTGAAACCGACATGTTGGTTATTCTCAATGATAACAATATGTCTATTTCCCCCAACATCGGTGGGTTTTCAACGTATCTTTCGAAAATTTGGGCGAGCAAGTTTTATAACTCTCTACGCGAAGGCAGTAAACAAATGCTGGCAAAAATTCCGCCAGTAAAAGAATTTGCTCGCCGCACAGAAGAACACATCAAAGGCTTCTGGTCGCCTGGTACTTTGTTTGAGGAAATGGGCTTCAATTACGTTGGCCCAATTAACGGACATGATCTGAATGATCTGGTTTTGTGTTTACGTAATTTGCGTGACATTAAAGGCCCCAAACTTTTGCATATCATCACGCAAAAAGGTAAAGGATTTGAACCTGCCGAAATAGATCCTGTGGGCTATCATGCCTTGAATAAACTCGAACCTAAAAATAAAAACGGTTCAACAAAAAATGGTGCAGCCAAAAAGAAAAAATTTCAGGATATTTTCGGTGAGTGGTTGTGTGATATGGCGGCACAAGATTCACGCTTGGTTGGTATTACACCAGCCATGTGTGAAGGCTCAGGCATGGTGAATTTTGCGCAGCAATTTCCGGATCGTTATTTTGATGTGGCGATTGCCGAGCAACACGCCGTGACACTTGCGGCGGGTATGGCCTGTGAAGGACAAAAACCAGTTGTCGCCATTTACTCCACATTTTTACAGCGCGCATATGATCAATTAATTCACGATGTCGCGTTACAAAATCTTGATGTCACTTTTGCAATTGATCGCGCTGGGTTGGTCGGTGACGACGGCCCAACACACAACGGCACTTTTGACATCAGTTATTTGCGCTGCATTCCCAATATGGTCATTACAACACCCAGCGATGAAAATGAATGCAGACAACTACTTTACACCGCTTATCAATATAAGGGCCCTGCGGCAGTTCGTTATCCGCGCGGTGCAGGTGTAGGCGTCGAACCGGAAAAAACGATGACTGAATTGCCTCTGGGTAAAGCTGTTATAAAACGTTCTGGCGAAAAAATTGCAATTTTGTGTTTCGGTACCTTATTAAGCGAAGCACATATCGCTGCGGATCAATTAAATGCAACCCTGGTTGATATGCGTTTTGTAAAACCACTGGACACAGAATTAATTGATCAACTTCAAAGCTCTCATTCCCTACTGGTCACTATCGAGGAAAATGTAATTGCTGGCGGCGCCGGCAGCGCAGTTTCTGAATACCTGAGAAGCAAACACTCTTCAGTAAATTTATTGCAATTGGGCTTTGGCGATTATTTTGTTGAGCATCAAAATCAAAAAACTCAACTGGCGCAGCAAGGTTTGGATGCGGCGGGCATTGCAGCTGCAATCACACAATATAAACCTGCATGATTCACACTTTAATTCATCAGGAGTTGTTATGAAATTTGTAACCTTAATCTTTTGTTTAATAGCTGCTGTTTGTAATGCAAATACATTCAAAACGGAGAAGCCCATGCCTCACCAAATCGCTCCAGTTGCGCATCAAGTTTATTTCTGGTTAAAAAATCCGGATTCAAAAGAAGATCAGCAAAAATTAATTGAAGGAATTAAAACGCTTGCGGCCATACCGCAGGTGAAAGGTTTGCATATCGGGGTGCCCGCATCAACGGAAAAACGCGATGTAGTGGACAACACTTATGCTGCATCGGAACTATTATTTTTTGCATCTGTTGAAGATGAACAAGCTTATCAGGTTCATCCGATTCATCAGGCCTTTATCAAAAACTACAGCCACTTGTGGAGCAAAGTAGTGGTTTATGATTCGATAGCAAAATAGTCACTGATTATCGACAAACAAATTGTTACAAGCGGTTGATCTGAATTAATTCCCTATTCAGTTTCACCGGGTAGGATTCAAAATACTTATCTGGAGGATTTATCATGAATAAAATTTTATTGTCACTTGCATTTATTTTTTCTTTGGTGGGTTGCGCTACCGAGCAATCCCGTACAGTTGAAACACCAAAACCCGTTAGTTATGCGAATTATCAAGGTGAAAAAAGCGCCATTGCTGTCGGCAAATTTGATAATCGATCCAGTTTTATGCGCGGGATTTTTTCTGATGGTATCGATCAATTAGGCAGTCAGGCTAAAACCATTTTGATTACCCATTTGCAACAAACCGGTCGTTTCAGTGTGATGGACAGGGACAATTTGCAAGCGGCAAGTCAGGAAGCAGAATTGTTAAAAAAATCGCAAAAACTTAAAGGCGCCAATTATTTGATTACGGGTGATGTTACTGAATTTGGTCGCAAAGAAGTGGGAGACCAACAATTTTTTGGTGTTTTGGGTCGAGGTAAAACGCAAGTTGCTTATTCAAAAGTCAGTTTGAATATAGTGAATGTTGAAACATCCGAAGTTGTTTATTCGGTTCAAGGTGCGGGCGAATACAGTTTGAGTAATCGTGAAGTTTTGGGTTTTGGTGGTACCGCCAGCTACGACTCCACATTGAATGGAAAAGTATTGGATTTGGCAATTCGCGATGCAGTCAATAAATTGGCTGCCGCTATGGATTCCGGAGCTATAAGACAATAATTTATTCAGGATAGATTTATGTTGTCATTACAAATAGCTCGCAAGTTATTGTTGATTTCAATTCTGCTCGGCCTGGGAGCTTGCAGCTCCCAACCGAAACCCTTGTATCACTGGGGTGATTATGAAGATCAGGTTTATGCCTATCTGCAGAAAACATCCAGCCCCGAACAACAACTTGCAGCACTCGAAAAAACCTTGTACACCATCAGCAATCCTGCAGATATTCCACCCGGCTTTTATGCGCATTTGGGATTGTTGTACGGTGAGCTGGGTCGATATGCCGAGATGCAACAGGCGTTGGAAACAGAAAAAAAATTATTTCCGGAATCCGCACCTTTTATGGATTTTTTATTGAAAAAATTTGCACAGAAAAAGGATCAAGCCTGATGAATTATTTTCGCCGGATTTCATTATTATTTCTGATGCTGGTAATCACCGGTTGCGTTTCCAAACCACCAAAAGATTATTCGGCATTCAGGGCTGCGCAACCAAAATCGATTCTAATTTTACCGCCTGACAATCAATCACCGGATGTAAGAGCTACTTACGCTATGCTGGCGCAGATGACCCGACCGGTTGCAGAAGCCGGTTATTACGTAGTGCCGGTTGCCTTGATGGACACGGCATTTAGAGAAAACGGTATACATCTCGGTGCTGAAGCCAAAAATATATCACCTGGAAAATTGCGGGAAATTTTTGGCGCAGATGCAGTTTTGTATACCGAAGTGACGAGATACGGCCCTGAATTTAATTTGCTTTCCAGTGAGATAGTGGTGGCGGCGCGTGCACGATTAGTGGATTTACGCACAGGTCAGGTGTTGTGGACGGGTGAGGCACGAGCATCCAACAGTGAACATAAAACCTACAATAATCAGGGGGGATTGGCGGGGATGATAGTAGGCGCCATTGTTGATCAGGTTATAAATAATCTTGTGGATGATTCCTATAAATATGCGGGCATTACCAGCCACAGACTTTTGTCACCGGGGCGTGACGGTATTATTTACGGGCACAGATCACCTTATTTTTATCAGGAAAAAATCCCGAAATAATCGCCAACGTCACTTTTTAACCTGCGCTGTTTTACATCGAGACCCTCTCACGTATAAAATCGGTGCCACCCTTCAACTCATCCTCAGGGAAGGCATCGATGATTATTGTTCCTACCGAAAAGCAACTGGATTGGCGCAATGCGCCTGTCGTTTTATTTACATTGGTATTGATCAATGTAATGGTTTTTTTCCTTTATCAAAGCGGCGATAACCGCAAAGTGTTCGAGGCCCTAGTCAAGTATCAGACAGCCGGATACCTTGAACACGAATGGCCCTTTTTTGAAAAATATCTGGAAGACAAGAAAGAAACCAAATTATTAAAAGATTATCGCGAGCAATTTAAAGAGGAAGACGTCGAAGCTATAGTGTTTGATTTATTGGGCCGCGACGATTTTTTCATTTACCTCAAAGATAAAGCCTATCAATATTTTCCGTCCGAAATTTACGATGACTGGATTATCGAGCGCACGGAAATAGATCGTCTGTTTAATTCCTTGAGCTTTGTAGAAAATGGATTAATTGCCAATGATCTACACATTAGCAGTTTTTTAACCCATCAATTTTTGCATGGCGACATGATGCATCTGTTAGGCAATATGTTTTTTTTGGTGGTATGCGGGTTTGCCGTTGAAGCTGCTATTGGGCATTGGCGATTTTTGTTGTTTTATTTGTTATCGGGCTTTGCAGCAGGCTTTGCGCAAGTTGCGTCTGATTGGAGCAGCTCACAACCATTGGTTGGTGCATCAGGTGCTATTTCGGGTGTGATGGCCATGTATCTTGCCGTATTTCGCTTGAAAAAAATTGAGTTTTTTTATTGGTTTTTCTTTTTTGTTGGTTACTTGCGCGCACCTGCTTTATTAATTCTACCTTTTTATCTGGGTAAAGAAATTTACAGTTACTATTACGACACTGAATCCAATATTGCTTTTATGGCGCACGCCGGCGGCTTTGGTGCCGGTGCAGTGTTAATCGGTCTTGCCTGGGTATTTAATCGATCCATGTTTAATCAAAATTATATTGAACAGGATCAAGCGGTTGATCCCGGCCGTGAAAAGCTGGCGGAAATTTACAACTACATCGATAAACATCGATTTGATCGAGCACTGCATTGTGTTAATGAATTGATTCAAGCCCAGGGTTTGAATTTTGAGTCCGCCATGCTGCGTTATAATTTATTAAAAATTTCACGCGGTGCTGATTATACCCAGGCGGCGCTGGGTTTATTGACAAGCAGTTTTACACAAGTGGATATCAAAAAACTGGATAAAGTTTGGCAAGAAAATCCGGAAATCCAACAGCAGGTTCCCGAGCAGGCAGCGATTAAATTAGGTTTGCAACTGGTCAACCTCGAAAGCCCGAAATCAGCTGAAGAAATATTTAAACAGTTACAACAGAATAATTCCAAAAATCCCAGATTGGGAATTTTTGCCACCAAATTGGCAACGGCATTTCAACGATTAAAAGACGGTGAAAAAGCGGCGCATTACGAGTTTTTAGCCAGCCAACTGTCCCAAGGAGCTGCGAATGGATTATTGTAAATATCACCCGTTGGATGGTGCCACTTTTGTTTGTCGCCAATGCAATACATTTTTTTGTGATCAGTGTGTTGATGACGAAAAAGATCAGCCGAGATGTTTTACTTGTGGAGTTGTGTTGGAGAGTTTGGGCTCCACCAACAAAGTCGAACCTTTTTGGCGTCGTTTATCTGAAGCATTTAAATATCCGCTTAACTCGGCTTCCATGAGCATGATAGTGATCACTGCCATCATGACAGTGATTGCCATGTTAATTCCTTTTTTATTTTTTATTGCCATTCCGCTTTATTTGATCGCCACTGGCGCAATTATGAAATATGCATTTACCTGCCTTGAGCGTACTTCTCTTGGTGAAATGACCGCACCGGATGTAATGGATGCCTATCACGGCACCATCAAAATTATATTACAGTTATTTTTAATTTTTATTTTGCTCGGTGTATTGGCGGGTGGTGCTTATTATGCGAGTCCTGCATTGGGCGGCATAGTCGGGCTTTTAATTATGATTGCTATGCCCGCCATATTGATACGATTTGCGCAAAGTGAAAGCATGTTTGAAGCACTTAATCCGGCATCGGTATTTTCGTTAATTACTGCTATAGGTTTACCTTACGGATTAATACTGGCGTTTATCATGATTATGATGTCATCTGTTGGTGTGTTACATCAATTAATAGGTTCCATGTTCCCGGCAGTATCCTATTTAACCCAGGCAGTCATCTCCAATTATTACACAGTAGTTATTTTTCACTTGATGGGATATATGCTATTCCAGTACCAAAGCCAGTTGGGTTACAGCGCACGCTCAGATGAAGAAAATCATCTTTCCGAGCGCAATGATGCTGAGCGTCTTGCTGCGAAAATTTCGATTTTTTTAAAAGAGGGCAATTACGAAAAAGTAGTTGACCTTTATTATCAGGCATTCAAACTTTTTCCTAATGAAGCGATATTTTTCGACAAATTTTTTGATCTGATTTACAGCTGCAAAAAAGCAACATTAATGGAAGATTTTGGTTTGACTTATCTGCAATTTCTCAACCGAAAAAAACGGTTTGACAAGTTAACGATTTGTTTTAAACAAATTTTGCATTTAACGCCGGATTATTTACCCGACTCACCGGATATGCGTGTACAACTGGCGGGCCTGCTCAAGCAACAAGGCGATTTGAAGTTGGCAGTGAAGTTATTGAATGGCATGCATAAACTTTATCCGGATTTTGGCAAATTACCTGAAGCTTATACCTTGCTGGCAGATACGCTTGCTGAGTTACCCAACATGAAAGTGCAAGCTGATAAATGTCGTCAAATGGTGGAGCAGTTAAAAATCAAAGCCGCTGAAAAACAGCAGGCTTTGGCAGTGGCGCAAGCAGAAAAGAAAATGGCGGAACAAAAAAATAATGCCCCGACACCTGCAGCCCCCGCCGCAAGCAAACGTCGTGGTCCTCCACCTGGAGTTAAATCCTCGGGTCTGGTTCTGGAGCTGGTTCCAATAGAGCCTCCCAAATCGGATTAATGTTTTTATTTGCGGAAAAATTGTGTTTTGCCCGATTTAATTGACACACTTTTTCCGCACCCTGATTGAGCATCACAGAAATCCATATTGATTCCATCATTGTGTTTTTTGATTTATAAATAAAAAATTCTTTTTAGATCAAAGACTAAGTCGCGATATCCTTCACCAATACCATTGCACGATTTTAATGCGAGTCAGTGCACAGCATCTGCGTATTTGCACCTGTTTTGGTCGTGCATTCTACATTCATTCAAAAAACCTCCTGATTTAACAGGGTTTTTGCTGTGGCACGCCGGTTGCTAATGCCAGATTAATTGGTTGATGGATTTTATTATGCGTGGTTTACAAAAATTACTCTTCAGCAGTTTGTTATTGCTCTTGTCCACCAGTGCTGTCGCAGATGATGCCAGCCTGTCGGGATCAATTAATAGTGTGTGGGTTGTGATCGCCGGTGCGTTGGTGTTTTTTATGCAGGCGGGTTTTGCTTTGGTAGAAAGCGGCATGTCACGTGCAAAAAATGCCGTGAATGTGTTGATGAAAAACTATATGGACGCGTGTGTTTGCAGCATTATTTTTTGGGCTATAGGTTATGGATTGATGTTTGGCGCAAATCAATCCGGATGGTTTGGCTGGAGTCATTTTATGCCCTCGGAACTCAGTCAATGGGATTGGACTTTTCTGTTTTTTCAAATGATGTTTGCTGCTACCACCACTACCATCGCCAGCGGTGCCATGGCTGAGCGTATTCATTTCAACGCCTATTTAATCGGTGCTTGTGTGATTGCAGGATTGATTTATCCGGTATTTGGCAGTTGGGCCTGGGGCAGTGCGCATGGTGGTGAAGGTTGGTTAAAAGCCATGGGATTTATTGATTTTGCCGGTTCAACCGTTGTGCATTCGATTGGTGGTTGGGTTGCACTCGCGGGTATTTTGATTCTGGGGCCGAGACTGGGCCGTTTTGCTGCCAACGGGCAAGCCCGTCAGGCAGAGGACAGGCTGTCGCAGATCCGGGGGAGTGTCGGCAGCCTGACC
>CBFGPN010000056.1:0-20552 GCA_965650675.1 uncultured Cellvibrio sp. | reverse complement strand
GCAATCGCCAGTGTGATTTGTTTTGTTATCACGTTTCTGACAACCAAAGAAAGAATGCAGCCGGAAAAATCGGATAGCAGTATTAAACAAGATCTTATGGATCTGGTTTACAACTTACCTTGGGCGATTATGTTGATCTCGGTAGTCTTGCTCTTTATAACCCTTGCACTCAAAGGCGGCGCGTACGTTTATTACTTTAAATATTATGCTGATCCAAACAGCTTGACTCAATTTTTCGACACCATTGGTTTCAATCAATTAATTATCAACATCCAAAATATCTGGCCAAATTTTAAGTGGCCAAAAGAGCCTGATGCTTCTGCATTTGGATTATTTAATGGTGCAGGAATTCTAATGATGATTGTAGGAATTGGTTTATCCAAACCACTTGCTGATCGCTTCGGCAAACGCAATGTGTTTTCTATAGGTCTGTTTATTTCCACATTGTTTATTTTGATATTTTTGATAATCCCGCATGACGCTATTGGATTCATGTTCACCTCACAAATTTTGCATGGATTTACTTACGGCATAACCATTCCTTTGTTATGGGCGATGATCGCGGATGTCGCGGATTATTCTGAGTGGAAAAATTTCCGTCGTGCCACCGCTATTATTTTCTCTGCAATGATTCTGGGGCTGAAAGGCGGCTTGACGATAGGTTCCAGCGTTTTGGTAGGCCTGCTTGCCAATTATGGCTATCAACGTGGCTTGACAGTCCAATCAAATGAAACCATTGAAGGAATTAAATTAATTGTCAGCCTGTATCCTGCAATACCCTTCTTCATCATTTGTGCGCTGATGTTTTTCTACCCTATCCACAAACAAATGGAATCCAAAATCGAAATGGATTTAAACCAACGTCGCAAAGCGGCAGGCAAATAATTTTTTGATCTGAAGAGGCTATCTTATGGCTGAAGAAATGTTACCCGATGCTGAAGTTGCAAAATTAAAAGCACGTGCAATTGCACAACCACTGGTTGAACATATTTACACTGCGGATCCCTCTGCGCATGTGTTTGATGGGAAAATTTATATTTATCCATCACACGATATTGAAGCAGGTGTTCCCTTCAACGATAACGGTGACCACTTTGATATGCAGGACTACCATGTGATTTCCATGGATAGCCCAACCAGCCCTGCGATTGATAACGGCGTGGCGCTTCATGTGAAAGATGTTTCCTGGGCGGAGCGTCAAATGTGGGCGCCTGATGCAGCGCGCAAAAATGGAAAATATTATTTTTATTTTCCAGCAAAACGCAAAGACGGAATTTTCCAAATTGGTGTTGCAACAGGTGATTCACCTGTTGGCCCTTTCAAACCGGAACCCGAAGCCATCAAAGGTAGTTACTCTATTGATCCCGCAGTATTTGAAGATTCTGATGGTGAGTTCTACATGTATTTCGGTGGCATCTGGGGCGGCCAATTACAAAAATATCGCAACAATGTTTACAACGAAAAAAATGAAGAACCCGCTGATAATGAACCTGCATTAAGTCCACTCATTGCTCGCTTGACTGACAACATGAAAGAGTTCGCCGAAACACCGCGCGAAATTAAAATTCTCGATGAAAATGGCAAACCAATATTAGCGGGTGATCACGACCGTCGTTTCTTTGAAGCTCCATGGATGCACAAATACAACGGCCAATATTATTTTTCTTATTCAACCGGTAATACACATTTTCTGTGTTATGCCACTGGTGATAATCCTTATGGCCCATTCACCTATCGTGGAAAAATTTTAACGCCAGTCGTCGGCTGGACAACACACCATTCGATTTGTGAATATCAAGGCCAATGGTATTTGTTTTATCACGATTCCATTTTGTCAAAAGGCATTACCCATTTGCGTTCCGTGAAAATGTCGCCCATCACTTATAACCCCGATGGCAGCATTGTGACGATTGATCCTTATCGGGACGAATAAAAAGTTGTATCACTTGAAAATCAACGTACAATGCCCAAACTTGATGTAGGACGCTGGTTATTTCGATCAGGGTTTTATGTCAATTGGGGCCGATTTGGATTCGACGACGGTGACAAAGTCCAAGGTGCATGTGGTGATGACAGCGAATCACCTTAATCCAAAGCTGTACTTGAATAGTCGCAAACGACGATTCTTACGCTCTAGCTGCTTAATCGCAGCTAGCGGTTTTTAGCAAGGTGCCAGTGCCGCGTTAAAAACTGTCATATAGAACTGGATCGCCGCAAAGCCAGCCTGGTGCCGCGCGGTTAAACTCTTACAGGATCGCCTTTATCGCCCTGACCGCTGGGTAGTTAAGGGTTAAATCAATAAACGGAACTAAACATGTAGAGCCTTCGATGGAGTGCTGGCGGACGGGGGTTCAAATCCCCCCGGCTCCACCAATAAACAAAGGTCACCTTCGGGTGGCCTTTTTTATTTGTGGCGTCGGGTTGGATACATAACCCCCTGGGCTCACAAAAATGCAGGAAAGCATTTTTGCACAGCGCAGCTGCCCGAAGGGGCGAGGTACAGGAAGTACCGAGTGACAAAATCGTCTGGAACGATTTTGGACGGCCGAAGGGCCGCCGCGTAGCGGTCAAGCGCGGGATGCGCGAGATCAAATCCCCCCTCTCTAGTTTGAACTCGCCGGGGTCATCTGAACCGCCGTCCACAAACCATGGCACCAATCCCCAGTAACGTTTAGTATTCCCCCCAACATAAAAATTTGGCGGACATAATCATGAATTCAATTGATGAACTCAAAATCGCAATGCGAAGATTTGCAGACGATCGAGATTGGGATCAATTCCACTCACCGAAAAATCTATCCATGGCGCTAGCAGGTGAAGCGGGCGAACTTCTTGAATGTTTTCAATGGTTATCCGAAGAAGAATCAAAAAATCTATCAGAAAAACAATTACTCGCAGTAGCTGATGAAATAGCTGATATACAACTCTATTTGATCCGATTAGCAGATAAGCTTGGGTTAAACATATTGGCTGAATGCAATCGAAAGATGGCTGTTAACGCTGAAAAATACCCAATAGATAAATCAAAAGGTAAATCCAACAAGTACACCGATATATAAAAAGGAAATGTAAATGTTAGTTTACACCGCCAGTAAAGACGAATTCATTCGAGACATACGATCCAATAGAATTGAAGAGATTATTGATAATGAAGTTTCAAGGAAGCTTAATCGCAACTCACCGAAAAGTGAAATATTATCCTGGAAGAACTCGCTGGATTACATGTTTCGAATTTTGGTAGACCCCGCTATACCGGCGACAGCTGGAGTAGCGATTGAATACAACATTCCACTAACCAATAGACGAGTTGATTTTATCCTTACAGGAAAAAATCATGACCGAATTGACACGGCAATAATTGTCGAGTTAAAGCAATGGCAAGAAGTTGAAAAAACGTCAAAAGATGCCATCGTAAAGACACTTTTAGGTGGAGGAATTAGAGAAACCAATCATCCTTCATATCAGGCCTGGTCGTATGCAGCACAAATACAAGATTTCAATGAAACCGTGAGATTGGAATCAATTGCATTGCAACCATGTGCATATCTGCACAATTTAAAATCTTCCAAAGCTATCAACGACACTTTCTACTCATATCATACAGAAAAGGCACCTGTTTTTATTTCTGATGATGCAATGCGCCTTTCAGAATTCCTTAAACAACATGTTAAGTATGGTGATTCAGATAACATAATGTATCGAATCGAGCATGGTGTTATAAAGCCATCGAAAACTTTAGCAGATAGCTTATCTTCAATGATGAAGGGCAATAGAGAATTTATTTTACTGGATGAGCAAAAACTCGTCTTCGAAACGGCAATAGATTTAGCCCATCGTGCCCAAAATGGCAAAAGACAGACTCTAATAGTTAAAGGAGGCCCGGGAACAGGAAAATCAGTTGTTGCGATAAATCTACTCGTAGAATTAACAGCACGCGAAATGCTAGTGCAATATACCAGTAAAAACTCCGCACCTCGCGAAATTTTCAAAAACAAACTCACCAAAACTCTGAAGCGAACAGCTATCGATAACATGTTTAAAGGTAGTGGCAACTATGTTGATAGCAACGAAAATTTGTTCGATGTGCTAATTGTAGATGAAGCACATCGCCTAAATGAGAAATCAGGACTTTATTCAAATTTAGGCGAGAATCAAATAAAAGAAATTATTCACGCATCCAAAACAAGTATTTTCTTTATTGATGAAGATCAAAGGGTAACTCTTCAAGATATTGGGACTGTAGAATCTATTAGAGAATTTGCGAAAAAGGCTGGCTCAGAAGTCACATTGATGGAGCTGGAATCTCAATTCCGATGTAATGGTTCCGATGGCTATCTTTCATGGGTAGATCATGCGCTACAAATTCGTGAGACTGCCAATCCCGATCTTTCTGACATAGATTATGAGTTTCGGGTATTTGACGACCCGAACAAACTTAGAGATGAAATTATCGAAAAAAATAAAGTCAACAATAAATCCCGTATGGTTGCTGGATACTGCTGGGACTGGGCGGGGAAAGATGACACATCCATTTTTGATATAACGATTCCAGAATTTAATTTCAAAGCCCGATGGAATTTGAATCAAGAAGGCTACCTATGGTTGTTGTCTCCAACGTCAGTTCATGAAATTGGCTGCATTCATACATGCCAAGGACTCGAGGTAGACTACATCGGTGTTATTATCGGACCGGACTTTGTTATCAGGAACAAGCAAGTTATTATTGATGCGAACACACATCCATTGAGAGACAAAGCGGTCAAAGGACACAAGTCTCTATTCAAGAAAAAACCTACTGAAGCTAAAAAGAAAATAGATCTTGTCATAAAAAATACCTACAGAACTCTGATGACCAGAGGTCTAAAAGGTTGTTATCTTTATTGTACAGACGCAGAGACTCGAGAGTATTTTTCAAGTTTTATACGAAATCAATCAAATCAAGATCAACCCGCTGTTAGGCCTGAACCTTATCAAGGTCTGCCATATTCCGTTGTACCTTACCAGAAAGCAAAACCATTTAACGGCTTTGTTCCAATTTATGATATTGCCGCCGCCGCAGGCAATTTTGGCTCAGTTCAAAATATTTATGAATGTGATTGGGTCGAGCTGCCGGAAGAATTTTCCACAAAAGAAGGAATGTTTGTTATTCGTGTAGTGGGTGAATCTATGAACAAACGCATACCTAACGGTTCTTGGTGTTTATTTAAAGAAAATCCCGGTGGTACAAGAAATGGAAAAGTCGTGTTAGTTCAACATCATGAAATTTCTGATCCTGATAACGCCAGTTCTTTCACAGTAAAAATATACCACAGTGAAAAACGTCATGTTGAAAACCAGTTAATAAATGAACGAGTAATCTTATCTCCAGATACTACATCTTTTGGATATTCCGACATCATTATAAAAGGCGATGACCTATCTGAGTTTCGAGTCATTGGTGAATTAGTGGCTGTGCTTTAATTCACTGAGTAAGTTTTGAGTAGTAAAGTTATTCTATAGTCTTTAATAAACAAAAAAAGTGATCGAAAATATTTCCGGGAAATTTATTTACAACCCACTTTAGCATCAGGATTGGTCAGCATGACCAATCCCAACTCCACGCCACTAAAAAACTCTATGCAAAATTACCGATTAATGCAGAAGGTGTGGTTTCCACTCTAAAAGGTCATCAGCCACAATCTGAATTAGCCTCGGACAATCCGTTAAGTGGATGGCATGCGAATTTAATTTTGTTGACGATATCAGTCATTACCGAACCGGTGCTTGGTTAGCCCAAAGACCTTGTAGTGTGAAAGGACAAAAAGATTATATTTGGCCGCAGAGAGCCATGCTGGAATTATTGTCAAACTAATGAATTCCTAATCCACAAAAGTTGATCACCTGGCTTGACACAATAACTGGATATTCATACAGTGAACGAAATTGAATTAATAATTCAAAGACGCATACAACAGGGATCACGCCATGAGCCAAAACCAAATACAACTCTTTAAATCCAACGATGGACATGTCTCGCTTGAGGTGTCACTGAAAAATGACACTGCTTGGCTGACGCAGGCGCAGATGTCTGAACTCTTCGAACGTGACCAATCTGTGATCTCCCGCCATATACGTAATGTGTTTACGGAGAAAGAGTTACCAGAGGAAAGCAATATGCAAAAAATGCATATTGCTTTATCGGACAAACCCGTAGCTTATTTTTCACTGGATGTGATCATCTCAGTCGGCTACCGCGTCAAATCACAGCGTGGTGTGCAGTTCCGCCAATGGGCGACACACACCCTGAAACAACATTTGGTTCAGGGCTACACCCTCAATCAAAAGCGCCTGAAAGAGCGCGGTATTGAGTTTGAGCAGGTTATTAAGTTGCTTTCTCAGACGCTTGAGAATCAATCGCTGGTAAACCCTGAAGGTGCGGCGGTTGTGAATGTTATTCATGACTATGCGCGTAGTTGGAGTTTATTGCAGGGTTATGACGAGCAGTCATTGGGTGATAAGAATGCCAAGCAACGTGATATGGTCGCGTTGGATTTTAATATGGCGCTACAAGCAATTGGCGAATTGAAACAGGAACTGATTGCAAAAGGTGAAGCGACTACGCTCTTCGGGCAATTGCGTGGCGATGGTTTGGCATCGGCAATTGCGACTATTGAACAAGGCTTTGGTGATGATTTGTTTTATCCCAATATTGCCAGCCGTGCAGCGCATTTACTTTATTTTGTAATCAAGAATCATCCATTAGCAGACGGCAACAAACGCAGCGGTTCATTTTTATTTTTGTGGTATTTGCGAATGAACCAATTCTTTTTGGCAAAACCCGTCGAGCAATTAATTAACGACAATACTTTAGTTGCTTTGGCTTTATTGGTAGCGGAAAGCAAACCTGATCAAAAAGAATTAATGATTCGTTTGGTTGAACATTTTATTTTGTTGAAAGATGAGTAATCGAAATCCCAAGCGATTGTTTTAACCACTCTAAACCGAACCTAACACTTCAATGGTTCTACCTTTCTGATTTCTATGGTAGTTTCCGCGCGCTGGCGTAATAATCGGTCCGGGAAATATAAACGCGAGCGCTCGATAATAAAACCCTACAGGTGAAAGCGGTAAACCCAGTCGGCAAATGAAATAAGTAAGCCTTATACGGCTCAACACAATTTGAATCAACAAGAGATTCCGACCTATGCCTCTCCCTTTATTAGTGACGGGAATGTTTTCCTGTAAACCGGGTGTGCGCTGGCGCGCTGGCGTGTTGCGCGGCCTGTTAGCCTTGAGCCTGATACCCGGTCTTGTGAGCTGTAAAAGCGATCAAGATGTCAAAGTACTTAAGCTGGCACACAACCTCGACCAGACGACTTCCGTGCACCGCGCAATGAACATGATGTCTTCACGACTGGCCGAGTTATCCAATGGCTCAATGCGCATTGACATTTACCCGAGCGGCCAACTCGGGCAAGAGCGTGAATACATAGAGTTGCTTCAAATCGGCAGTCTCGCCATGACCAAAGTCTCTGCCAGTCCGATGGAAGGATTTGTACCGGAGATGAAGATTTTCAGTATTCCCTATGTCTTTCGCGATGAAGAACATCTCTGGCGCTTTTTGGAAAGTGAAAAAGGCAAAGCCATGCTCGTCAAGGGTGAAGACAAGCGTTTGCGCGGTGTCGGGTATTACGACGCAGGCAGCCGCAGTTTTTACAGCCAGTGCGGTACCAATCGGCCGATACGCAAGCCGGATGATTTGGCGGGTTTGAAGGTACGTGTGCAAGAAAGCCAAACCTCGGTGCGCATGATTCAGGCATTGGGCGGGTCTGCTACGCCTATCGCCTGGGGCGAACTTTACACCGCACTGCAGCAGGGTGTGGTCGATGCGGCGGAAAATAATCCGCCCAGTTTTTATTTATCCAAGCATTTTGAAGTCTGCAAGCTGTACACCATTGACGAACACACTGCAGTGCCCGACGTGATTCTGATCAGCAGTTACATTTGGAACACCCTCAACCCGCAACAACAAGCCTGGCTACAACAAGCGGTTGACGAATCGATCGTCTACCAACGCAAGCTTTGGGCTGAGTCCACGCGTGAAGCACTGGATGCCGTAAAAGCCGCTGGCGTCGAGGTGATTTATCCCGACAAATCCGAATTTCAGGCGAAGGTGCAAGCCATGCATGAATCCTATCGCGGTGAGCCAGTGCATGACTTGCTCGAATACATCAAAGCCATGCCTTAATGCCGGGAGACATAATCATGCGCAAATTATTGAATCATCTGGATCGCATTCTCGCGGTTTTTTTAATGCTCTTAATGGCAGCTATTGTGATCGACGTGACCTGGCAGGTGCTGTCCCGTTTTATCGTCGGCAAACCCAGCTCATTCACTGAGGAGATTGCTCGCTTTTTGTTGGTGTGGATCGGTGTATTGGGTGCCGCCTATGCATTTCGCACTCACGCCCATCTGGGGCTGGATCTGGTCACCAATAAATTGCCGTTCGAAAAACGTGTCCGCGCCGATATTGTGGCGCAATTGGTGAGCTTCGCCTTTGCCGCCAGCGTGTTGGTGTACGGCGGAATCAAACTGGTGCAATTGCAATTAATGCTCGGACAAACCTCTGCGGCGCTGCAAGTCAAAATGGGTTACATCTACAGCGTCATTCCTCTGGCAGGGGTACTGATCTGCATCTATGCCATAGACAACATCATCACTGTGCGTGAGCGTTTGAATCAACCCGCTCACGGCGACAGCCTTAACTAATTCGAAAAAGGTTCATCGCTATGGAACTCTCAATTATTGTGTTACTGGTTTCTTTTCTGGTGCTGTTGCTGCTGAACGTCCCTATCTCCATCAGCATCGGTGTGGCGACTCTGTTAACCATGCTGTTTACGATTGATATGGAACCTGCACTGGTCACCATCGCACAGCGTATGGCCAGTGGTATTAACAGTTTTGCACTACTCGCCATTCCGTTTTTTATTCTCTCGGGTATTTTGATGGGTCGCGGTGGTATTGCGCATCGGTTGATCGAATTTGCCAAAGTGTTTTTCGGCATGTTGCCCGGTGGTTTGGCATTCGTGAATATCATTAGCTGCACACTCTTCGGTGCAATTTCAGGATCAGCAGTCGCGGCCACTTCAGCGATTGGTGGTTTTATGGTGCCGGCGATGAAAAAAGAAGGTTACGACAAAAACTTCAGTGGCGCAGTTACTGTCACGGCTTCAACCACCGGCCTGCTAATTCCACCCAGCAATATTTTGATCGTCTACTCGCTGGCCAGTGGTGGCGTTTCGATTGCAGCCCTGTTTATCGCCGGTTATTTACCCGGTCTTTTACTCATGCTGGGTTTAATGATTTCCTGTGGTATTTACGCCAAAGCCAAGGGTTATCCTGTTGGCGAGCGAATGACGGCGCGTGAAGCGGTCAAGAAAACGCTGGATGCAATTCCCAGCTTGTTTTTAATCGTGTTGGTGATTGGCGGCATTATCAAAGGCTATGTCACTGCCACCGAAGCCAGCGTTATTGCGGTGCTCTACTCGTTATTGTTATCGATAGTGTTTTATCGTCAGGTAAAAGTCAGCGAGCTGCCCGGCATTCTCATTAAATCGGTTGAGACCACCGCTATTGTGATGCTGCTGATTGGCACCTCGTCGGCAATGTCATGGATACTGTCTTACGAAAATATTCCACAAACGATTAGCAATGCACTCATCACTTTGAGCGACAACCCCATTTTGATTTTATTGATCATCAATCTGGTGTTGTTAGTCGTGGGTATTTTTATGGATATGACGCCGGCAGTGTTGATTTTCACTCCGATCTTTTTGCCGGTGGTGATGGAACTGGGCATCTCTCCCTTACATTTCGGCATTATCATGGTGCTGAATTTGTGTATCGGTTTATGTACACCGCCCGTGGGCAGCGTGCTGTTTGTCGGCTGTGGTATTGCCAAAACCACCATCGCACAGATGGTTCGCCCTTTATTGCCCATGTATTTTGCGATGTTTGTAGTCTTGATGCTGGTGACCTACATCCCCTGGATCAGCGAAGCATTGCCACGTTATTTTGGTTTGATCAAATAACGCCTGATGCCATCAACACTTTGCTAAACACGCCGGGTTTATACCCGGCGTTGTTTTTTCATCGCAAAAATTTCAGAACTCCTGGCCATAAAGTTATAAGCACATAAATATTCAGTATTTCCCATTCAGTGTTTTGATCCCTAGCATGCGCCCCAATCACCTTTTCCGAGCTTATGGGAACAACATGAAAATTCGCGATTTGGATTTATCGGATACGCCGATTAATCAGGAACATCAGGCACTGGGCATTCCACCGGTTGAGCAAATTCCCCTGCACCCCGTTATTCGTACTGCTGTCTGGTTTGCGGCACTGACATTGATTGGATTGATTGCGCTGGGGATTACACGCCTGTTTGGTAACAGCTGGGACCAGGGGATAGAGACCATCCAATCGACACTTGATGACTCAATGTTCTGGAATGCACTGCTGGTGGGTTTGCTCGCACAAATAGTGGATGGTGCTCTGGGCATGGCTTACGGTTTAACGTCCACCAGTTTCCTGTTGGCAACCGGCGCATCCCCTGCCCTTGCCAGCGCATCGGTTCATATGGCGGAAGTATTTACTACCGGTATCTCGGGAATATCCCACGCAAAATTTGGTAACGTGGATAAAAAATTATTTTTGCGTTTGTTAATTCCGGGCATTATCGGCGGACTTTTGGGTGCATTGTTGGTCACGCAAATCGATGGTAAAACACTCAAGCCTTTTATCACCGTTTATTTATTGTTGATGGGCATTTATGTTCTCACCAAAGCATTCAAAAAACATATCAAGACGCGCAAAGGCGAACCCAAACATGTTGCCAAACTCGCATTGCTGGGTGGCTTTGTTGACACATCCGGCGGTGGTGGTTGGGGCCCGGTAGTGACGACCACTTTAGTCGGCACCGGCCATGATCCACGTACCACTATCGGCTCGGTAAATTTCGCCGAATTTTTTCTAACACTCACCAGTGCTGCATCACTTTTTATTCTGGTTGATGAAACCATTTGGCATGTGGTGGCCGGTTTAATTATCGGTGGATTATTTGCAGCACCTTTTGCCGCTTATGCCTGTAAAAAATTCTCGACCAAAACCTTATTGATTTTGGTGGGTTTGTTGATCAGTGGAATTTCAGTGTTTAATCTTTATAAAGTGTTGATTGGGTAGATGAATACCCAATCCAGGGATAATAATTTTGTCTACTGAAAAATTACATTAAACATTTTCAGAAAGACCTTTGTACGAATCCATTTTTGTTTAATTTCACTTCGTCATCTCTGCGAAGGCAGATTAATTTTGATTGGTGCAAAACTCTTTCAGAAAATAATTTGTCGCATTTTTCAATTTAAAATAGTATTTTTTAAATTTCATCATGGATATGAAATTATTGACGCCATAAATATTCAACGATAACTATTTTAGTTGATATACAAATTTCTATGCCATTTTTTCACGGCTGGTAAATTGTCAGTGCTGGACTACACTGGGTTTTCCAATTCATAAGGAGAGAAAAATGTTACCAATAAAAACCGAAATAAAATTAAAAACGCTAATCGCCACTTTTCTTTGCTACATCCTTTTTGGCGCCAGTATATCGAGTCAGGCGCAAACATCCGGGCAAGTTTCCGTTAATGGTTTGCAACAACTGATGTTTTACCGCAGCTTTGTGCAAGATGATGCCGATTGTAAAAATCAGGTTACAACAAAAAATGGAAAACCTGTTTTCAATGAACCTTATTCAGCAACCGCAGCAGCAACCTGCCCCGATGCATTTGCCTGGGTACAACTGGCCGATGCAATTTCCAAAAGTTGGTGGAATTGGGGCATAGATCAAACCATCTGGCCACAAAATCCGTGGCCGCTTTGTTCGGATACACAATCCACTAATTGTTGTGATCCCAACGCCAAAATTAATCCGAATGGACAACCATCAGCACACTGCCCGGTGTTCCGTGCTGACTACAAATCTCCCAGTCCACTACCCACAGTACCCAACGGAGATCCTACTAAAGTTATTATGAACCACGGAGGTTTGACTCCGGTTGATGTGCTTGATCCGGGAAGATTGTTGCGTGATCTGGAACTGGAATTGGTATTCCGTAACAAATCCATGGTCGATTATATTTACCGAAATGATTTGTACTCAAAAGAAGGATTGGGTGTGCGCAACTGGGCGCAAAATGCAGCGTTAACTGCAGGTCAAATTTCTGCTGCACACAAATTGGAGGTGCGATTTCCGGTTGATGCTGTGATGGTAAAAGCCGATTTTTTACATCAGGACATTATGCTCGCCAGAGGCTTGATCAAAAAAACTGACGCGCAGGGCAACCTGTTGGCAGTACCGAATAATCCGCAATACCCTTACCTCACTGTCAAACTGGATGACAATTCACAGCCTGGCAGCAAACCCGGAATTTATTACATGTTGGCCATGACCAATGCCTCGAAAAACTTACCTGTCTGGCATTGGTATGCGTTGGAACATGTGGCGAATCAGGGGCGCTGTGATTACATCGGTTGTAACGACAGTTTTGGTTACAGTGTAAATGGCAAAGCGCAAGCAGGAGCTGATTTTGGGCACACATTTATTCCGCCCAAAATAAAATTGAATGACGATATTACGCAAAACGCCAGCCCGATTTTTAAAACCGGAACTGTCTATGACCCTGCTGAAACCGGAGAAAAAATAACGCCTGAATTGCAGGCTTTATTTAAAGCTATGGGTATAGCAACCTCCAAGTCAGACAACAATCCCAACGTCATTTCAAAAGATGACCCCGCCTGGCTTAACTATCGTTTGAAAGGAACCCAATCCAGTTTTACAACGCTGGGGGGAATTCCCACTGGTACCGGTGCAACCATTACCGAAGGAGGATTTGTTAATTCAGCCTCTTGTGCAACCTGCCACAGTCAGGCATCGGTTAACGCACAGGGTCAGGCAGGTATGCAAGGTGTGGGGGCTACATGGAGACCCAATTTATTCGGCTTCAACGAAGTTGAAATGGGATCACCCAACCCCGCCTGGTTTTATTCAAACGGCGGCCCCAATGTCAACGCAACACAAATCGATTTTATTTGGGGAATTTTGGGAGCCAATTGTATTAATCCCGGTGCAGATAACAATTGCGCCAGTTACCCATTACATAATTTTAAAACGCCATTTGCGGTGGATACCTGGATAATCGGTTCCAACCCACAACAAAATCTTGTTGATACATCGGGTGCACCTGCAAAGATTACACTGCGTAATTTCCCCAAGTGGCAAACAAGCGGCTCGACTTTTACTTACCCTGCAGCAACCAGCTCGGGAACAGTGAGTTTTAGTTATGCACTGACAAATGTTTCCAATGATTGCCCGGCCAGTTTTGTGGTCACCAGTCAGGACAGCAATGGCAATCCTGTTAATACTGTATCCAAATTAAATCCTGCTGAATCCCAGGCAAGTTTTCCAATCAGCACGGGCAATTCTTTTGGGTTTGCATTAAATGGCGAAGCGCAACCCAATAACTTTGGCTGCAAGTCAAACGGTCAGCAAGTCAGCTTCACTATTTCAAATTTTGCTTTCACACCTCACTAAACCTGCAGCGGGTGATTCTTCGGAATCACCCGCTTTTCAGTTTTATTTCCATCCGTTTTATTTCTATCAAAAACATTAATATTTTTTAGAAGGAATTCATTATGAACAGGTTATTTCATTCAAAAAAAATCACGTCGATTATTGCGTTATTATGCTGTTCAATTTCTTCCGTCTTTGCACAGACAGGAACATCCAGCAGTGCCGCATCATCCCAAGCGAGTTATTCAATTGTTATTGAATCAAACGTACCAAGCGATATTACTGGCGGCGCACCCAATGCAGATTTGAAAACAGCTGCTGTGTTTGCATGGCAAGAATTTATCGCATTGAATTGGCCAGCGATGAGCGGTAGCCGCGACAAACCGGATAACACCAAATATTTTGGCAAAACTACTGGTGGCCCATTGGTTTGGGAAACCTTTAGGCATAAAGCAGAAATATTTCCTGCCAGCGGAAAACCTCACGGATATTCCCAAGGCTCTTCAGCTGATTATGGTTATGATGAGCCACCCCAATATGTATATTCCTCGAATATTTCAGCCTGCCCTTCCGCTGCACCGAACACTTCATCTGCCTCTTCGTCTTCCCAGGGGACAATAACAACACCCTGGGTAAACCTTGATGAAAATAGTCAAATTGGTTTGGCAAAAATGTTTGCGGGTGTTGCACCGGATACTTACGGAAAAACCAGTCAACAGATTTTATTTTTGGCTAAAGCGAATCGCACTGAATATCTCTATGTTGCAAAAAATAAATGGTATGGGGATGTCACACCACCTTTTGCCGCCACCGCAAAAAATCTCGCCGCCACTCAAAAAAGTGCACCTCCTGGCAGCAGCCAATTTGTCAGCTTTCCGTTTGGAACCATCGAAGTAAAATCCGCCTGGCGCCAACTCACGCAAACTGAACTTGCCAGTGGAAAATTCCACACCACAACTGTCCGCTATTACGAACAATTACAATCAGCAAGTGCCAATATCACTGCAACCAATACCAGTGCAACCAGTGCGAGCAGCTCAAGTGCACCCGCCGCGCCTGTAATTTGTTATAGGGACGCCACCTGGGGATTGGTTGGCTTGCACATTATTCAAAAAACACCTACCGCACCTTATTTTATTTTTGCCACTTTCGAACAGGCAGATAATTTATTGGATACTGATGGCAATCCGATAGAAGATGTGGATGGAACGCTTATTCGAAACGCAGACAAAACACCGATGAACCCGCAAATTATTTCGAAAAACGCGACATCAGCAAATCCTGCATCACCGGAATCGATTCAATCCCTTTCTCCAAAAACCGCGAACTGCACGCCGGGTGATTCACTTTATTATCAAAATATTCCCACTCAGGGAAATCTTGTTAACCCGCTACCTAAAGGAACTGTATGCATTCAAAAACGGGTTCACGATATTCCTGCTGATATTATTGCCATCAATAAGATTGCCCACCAATCCATAAAAAATTACAACACAGCAAACAAGATTAAATCCTCGCCGTGGAGTTACTACAAATTAATTAATGTGCAATACAAACCCATTCTAGGAAAGGTTCCAGGCATGGACTACACAGCTGCGGATGCAGCCACTTTTTATCAAGCGAATTCCATGATAGAAACAGATTACAACCTGCAAGTTTTCAGTGGCGTATTCCAGCATGCATTAAAAAATTCGCCCTCGACTCCTTACAATAATTTAATTACTGACTTTAATGCCGATGGAACACCAGCAGTGAATACACGATATGCAGGCACAAGCTATAACATGGGAGGCTGCATGGGCTGCCACGGCAATGCACAAGCAGCAGGCAGTGATTTCAGTTTTATTTTACTGGGACAACGCGTCACACAACCCGACACCCTGGGTGAAATCAGCGCGTCTGGCAGCAACATTATGACTCAATATTAATTGAGTTAATTAGGAAGCGTCAGTTATGCGAAATTTTGGGATAACTGACGTGTATAACAATTTTCTTTACTGGACGTTAGCAGCAATATTTCTTTCGCACGTGTCATAGCGACATATAACAAACGCATTTGTTCGGGGATATCGGTTTCAGTATCTTTCAATTGACCAATACCTGCGACGATTACACGCGTGAACTCAAGCCCTTTGCTGCTGTGTTGGGTCACCATGGTGACCTTGTCATTTTCCGGGTTGTAATTTTTTCGGTTATTTTTAATTAGCCAGCTGTGGGGAATACTGTGTTGCTTCATGGCCTTTTGCAATGCCGAGCTAAACGCGTAGTCGCCGTAAATAATGGCCATGTCTTTCCATGACACGCCTTCTGCATGCCACTTTTTTAAACACCTGCAAATAAATTCGATTTCTTCTTGCATGTTATGTATTAATTTGAAAACCGGTTTTGGGCCGGAGCTGCCAGCAACTTGCGGCATGATCAGTGGCACTGAATCGTCATCCGTGGTTTTTTCCTGCATAAATTCTTTGGCGAATTCAAATGCGAATTGCAAAATTTCACGAGTGTTGCGGTAATTTAATTTCAGGATACTGGTCCGGCCACGTGCCTGGATACCCACACTGGACAAGGTGAAATTCAAATTGGATTTCTTTTTATAAATGGATTGCGCATCGTCATAAAGTAGTAGTAATGAATTGGTTTCCTTATCGATCATTTGCACCACTAATGTTAGCCATTCAGCTTCGAAATCGTGACCTTCATCAATTAAGACTGCACCGTATTGCTCACGTGGAATTAATCCCTGCTCAACACCCCGAATTACACTCAGCACTTGCCTTTCCCAAACCGGTTGTTGGCCTTTGATTAAATCGACATGATAAGTACGCAACTGTTGCCCGCACCAATCGTGAAAATGATAAACCTGAACCTGATCACCTATTCCTTTATTGCGCATCATCGACCGCAATTTCGCGGCCAAGGTAATGTTGTAACACAGTACTAAAATGGGCTTTGATTGGGTTTGTGCGAGATACCAACAGCGAAAACCCAGGATCAAAGTTTTGCCAGAACCCGCCACACCATGCACCACCCTGTGGCCCTCACCAAAACTGCGAGCCAATTGTTCCTGTTGCATATCCATAACCTTAACAATATCGGGGACAGCAAAAACGTTTGATTCTTTATCATCAATAAATAAATCATCCGTCTGGATACAAATTTCAGGAAATAGATGCGCACGAATGCGATCAACTTGCGGCAAGGTTAATTTTTGTGGAAATTGATAATTCAACATGTTCCACAAACGCTGCTGAAATTCTTCTGGGTCGGTTTTTTCAAACATATCATCCTGAAAAATAATCTGATGCGCGGGTAATATTGCAGCGTTTTCGTCTTGAAGGTAAGGCTCAAGTTGCTTACGCAAAATATTGGTAAACACCACGCCATAACCATAAGGACATATCAAATTTCCTTTATGTCGCCCTTCGGTTTCCTGAAGCAACACATCTCGCTTTAATTGATTGACAACTTGATAGGCAGCTTGCCTGGCTTGTTCAATAGGATTGGCTTTATTGACCAAACCTTCATTGGTTAACAACTGAAACGTTTGGTGATTCATCGATTTAATATCGGGGAATTTCCAATCTTTGACTTCAAGAAATAATAGACCGCGTGCAGGATGAAGAATAATAAAATCCGGATAACGCCGATTGGAACCCACCGGGATATCGAACCAGCAGGAATAATCGTCCTCCAAAAATGCTTCCAGCCTTTGCCCGAAACGGCGTTCGCCCGGGGTCATTTTGGTAGACGCTGCTTTTATAGAAGGAATAATTTTTAGCATTTATCGTTTTTCATCATGTAATTACCGACAAATCATAACACTGCCTGTTCTATAAATTTACTATCAACAAAAATTGACCAATCTCTTCTTCGCAAAAACAAGGATTATCAATTATGCTTGAGCTTTAATTATAATTCTCATAAGAGGCATCAAGATGCGTTTTTCAAATCCCGGTTTTTTACTAGCATTTATTTTTTGTATTGCAACAATGGCTTGCAGTCCTCAGAAAAAAAACATATCTGCCAATATCGAAGTTGCACCGACATTACCCCAAATTGCAATTGTACCTGCACCGGTTTCCGTTACACCAACAACAGGCGAATTTCAATTAAGTGCTAATACCCAAATTCGGTTTAACAATGAAGAAATTATATCGGTTGCTCGATATTTTGCGAATCTGGCCAATCGCAGTACAGGTTTTAGTTTCGCATTGCATCAGGGCGAAGCAGAAAGAGATGCAATCAACCTGATTAAAGTTGATGCCAGTAGACTGGGAAATAGCAACAAAGAGGCTTACCGATTAAGTGTTGAATCTGATCGAATTAACATAGAAGCGCTTACCAATACGGGGCTTTTTTATGGCTTGCAAAGCCTGCGTCAATTATTACCCGTTGAATTCGACGCAAACGCACCTGTTAATTCCGTTGAATGGAAGGTTCCTGCAGTGCTGATTGAAGACCAGCCTTTGTATACTTATCGCGGTATGCATCTTGATGTTGCACGTCACTATATGCCCGTGTGGTTTATCAAACGCTATCTGGATTTATTAGCCTTTCACAAAATGAATTATTTTCACTGGCATCTGACAGATGACCAGGGCTGGCGCATACAAATAGATGCCTACCCATTATTAACAGAAAAAAGTGCATGGCGAAAAAATACCATTATTGGACACACGCAAGATCGCGACCCGCTGTTCGATCAACTGCCTGAAAGTGGTTTTTATACCAAGCAACAAATTCGTGAAATTGTTGCTTATGCAAATGAAAGACAAATTACGATTATTCCTGAAATCGATATTCCCGGTCATGCCTCAACAATTTTGCATGCTTATCCGGAATTGGGTTGTGGCAGGAATCAATCCGAAGTAAAAAGTACATTCGGCATATTTCAGGATGTGCTTTGTCCACACGAAAAAACTTTTGCATTTTTACACGATGTATTTGCTGAAGTTGCCGAACTGTTTCCAGGTGAATATATACATTTGGGTGGTGATGAAGTGTTAAAAGATCAATGGCAAGCAAGTGCATTTTGCCAGCAGCTCATGAAAAAAGAAGGTTTAAAGGATTATCATGAATTGCAAAGTTATTTTATTCGCCGTACTGCCAACATCATCACCGGATTAAATAAAAAAGTGATCGGCTGGAATGAAATTCTTGAAGGCGGTGTTGCTGAAAATGCCACGATCATGTCATGGCAAGGTATTGAAGCGGGTATCGCTGCTGCAAAAATGCAGCATGATGCAATCATGGCACCTTGGGAATTTACTTATTTTGATGCATTCCAAAGTCGCTCTGTAGACGAGCCGCTGACCATTCACGGTTTAACCAGTTTGAAAAAAGTTTATTCTTACAACCCAATGCCGGAAGCATTAAAAGACACTGAATATAAAAAACATATCTTGGGAGCACAAGGACAATTATGGACAGAATATGTTTCCACACCACGCAAAGCAGAATACATGGTATTACCACGCATGAGCGCACTGGCAGAGGTTGTCTGGAGTCCGATGGAAAAACAAAACTGGCAAAATTTTTCTTCGCGATTACCAGCCTTGTTCGCTCGCTTTGATCAAATGGATCTCAATGCTTCCCGTTCTGTTTTTACAGTTAATACAAACTATGAATTGCATGATAAAGGAGAAGCTGCACGACATCGGGTCAGTTTGAGTAGTGATACAGATTTAACCTCTATTCGCTATACCATAGATGGCAACAAACCCAATCATCAATCGCCAACCTATACAAAACCTTTTGAAATTTCAGGATCTACCCTGGTTCGCATACGCGCGCAAGATAAATACACTGGCGAATTTTATTACGAAACAAAATTGCGAAAAATATCGCACAAGGCTGTAAACGCAAAACTCACCTTTTTAAGCAGACCCAGTGCCGGGAATAATATTGATCCGGAAAAAATTTTGGTCGATGGCATAAGCGCGATGGATCAAGCTTTCCATACAGATGACTGGATTGCCTTTTGGGGAGATAAAGCCGATATCAACATTGAATTTGAAAACATTGAATCTATTTCCAAACTGGACTTTGCATTTAACCCCGGGAAACTGCGACAAATGTTTCCACCTGAAAAAGTAGAAATATTTTCATCTAAAGATGGACAGGAATGGGTTCTTTTGGCGAGCCTTGATCAAGGCCAACTGGCACAAGCACAACAAATTGTGCAGCTTACTTTCAATAAAACTGAAACCCGTCATTTGCGACTGGTAGCCTATATACATAAACCGCTTACCCATAATCCTTCAGGAACACCCAATACAGTGCCCTTGTATATGGATGAAATCATAATTAAATAAAAAGAGACAAACATGAATACAGAAAATCGCCAACAAAATAACAGCATATTGATACCCATGCTGATTATATGCGCCTTGTTTTTTATTTTTGGTTTCGTTACCTGGCTAAATGGTTCATTAATCCCTTTTTTGAAAATTATCTGTGAGCTGAATAATTTTCAAGCGCTACTGGTAACTTTTGCTTTTTATATCGCCTACACATTAATGGCACTTCCATCGGCAATCGTTTTAAAACACAGTGGTTACAAATCAGGAATTGTGTTGGGCTTAATCTGTACAGCCGTAGGCGCCTTAACGTTTATCCCTGCTGCGCAAATTCAACATTATTTTTTATTTTTAACTGCACTCTTTATTCTCGGCACAGGGCTCACATTACTACAAACTGCAGTTAACCCTTACCTTGTGTGTTGTGGCCCGCAAGAAAGTGCGGCCATGCGAATTAGTATTATGGGCTTATTTAATAAAGGCGCTGGCATAGTGGTTCCTATAGTCTTTACTGCGCTGATATTAACCGGCATGGATAAGTTCGAACCACAAGTACTTGCAACACTTGACGAACAAGAACGTTCGGCACGGCTCGCTGAATTATCGTCAAGATTAATTGGTCCTTATCTGATTATGGCGGCAGT
>CBFGPN010000055.1:0-20921 GCA_965650675.1 uncultured Cellvibrio sp. | reverse complement strand
ACCCCGATTTGAGATGAAAGATGGTGGTATCGAGGAAGAATAAACATGATTAAAAATCGGTTTTTAAAATTGTCCCTTTACCTGTTGTTGATGTTTGCGGGATTGGTTCTGACAGTCACGCTGGCGGGAATGTTCTTGTCATCCAGTGGTGCCTTGATGAATGTCGCTAGCCTGGTACAAGGGATACCAGGACTGCTGATGTTTATTATTCGGCTCGGTGTTTATGCATCACTCTATTTTGCGTTGCCAACCCTAATCCGGAAAAAACGGCCCACTGCGTCAGCTGACTTTATTCATCGTGCCCGATTATTGTTGTTGCGTATTTTGGTGGTGTATGAAGTGTTATTTGGTATCAACGTGATTGGCCTTCTCGTCGGGGCTGCATCATGATCGTGACCTCTGCGCTTGAACTCTATACGCAATTATTTGCATGGCATATGTATACCGCTACCGCATATCTTTTTTTTGGTACCGGACTTGCGCTCATTCCATTTATTCTGATGACGATTGACACACTGCTCGAATCCTGGGAGAACAGTTGGGACGCAGAAGATTTATTAAAAACGCTGGAAGTTAAAGCCTATACGATGTTGTTGGTGATCTTTTTTTGTTTGTCGCCATCCATCAACATTACATTTTCCGGCACTCAATACGCCTATACATCGTGCAATGCGGAAGATGAAGATCGTGAAACTGAAATCAAGGATGGTGACACAGGAACCACTTACGATAAACAGGCTGACAAAATCGCTGCCATTTATGGAGAGCGTCAACCCAAAGCACCGCTTTGGTGGTATCTCACTACACGATTGTGGCAAGCGACATCAGCAGCATTGATTCAAGAAATACCCTGTACCAGTGACTTAACATCTATTACCCAAACCTTGCTGACATCAAAAATAAAAGACCCGGCTTTATCCAATGAGGCCAATCAGTTTTATGGTGATTGTTACATCAAAGCGTCGAATCAATTTTTATCCAACATTCCCCCTGAAGATGAAAAACCCGGTGCATTGAAAGGCGACGCCATTTTCGATGATGTTTCCTGGTTGGGTTCCACTTTTTTCCTGGATCATCCGGATTACTATTCCACCATGCGTCCCACACGCGAAGTGAAGGCATTTCCTTATTCGGAACTGCGGGATAAAGTCATCGCACCACCGCCACCGGCAGGTGTTGATGTAGGCGGTTTTCCCACCTGTTATGAATGGTGGACCGGCGTTCCCCCGGATGGCTCAACCAGTTCGGATGCCAATAGTTTGATGAAACGTTTGCTGGCCGATGTCAAAGCCAATGCGCCTGCGGATTTTGAAGAAAAGTTCATGGATGGATTTAACTATACATCCGAAGATGATGCGGATCAGCATCGATTGCGTATTGCATTAACCTCGGCGAATGATGAATTTACGCCGCTGTCATTACCCAATTTTGCCAATGCTTACTCAAGTGCTGAAGAGGGTGCCGTGCAAAATGTCTTTAACAATATCGCTGACGGTGTTCTTGTTGGTTTTGGTGCGCTTCTGAAAGGTTTTCCTGCAGTGGTTGAATCCACCACTATGCGACATCTGGTTATTATTGTGGAAGCGCTGGTCAAAATGATGTTCACACTGATGCTGCCGATCTTAATGTGGCTCAGTCTTTATAACATCAAAACGTTAATCACATTGACGGCGGTTCAATTCAGTTTTTATATGTGGTCGTATATTTTTGCGATCTGTTATTGGATGAATAATTTTTTATTCGGCTCGATGATGACCACCGGTGATGCCCTGACGACCATCAAACGATTGGGCACCGAAGCATCAATTGCACCCTTTATCGTTTTGGGTTGGGTAATTATGTATTCCTATGTGGTTCTACCGGTATTCTTTTCGGCATTGATCGGTACGGCGGGGAGAAATTTAGGGTCGGGATTGGAAAATAAAATGAAAGGGTTTGGTGGCGGAATAGGCGCCGGAGCGCCAAGTAAAATGAAAATATAAATCTAGTTTAGCGGCGTTCAAAGTTGGGGCGTGCCTGGTTTTCTACGCGTCCTAATGATGTTCTTCCTTCGAGATCTTCGTCCTCTTCGAGAAATTCACTCCAATCAATTTCCTTTTCATTTTCAGTGTGATTTCGAATCAATGCTACGAACCCGGCAATAATAGAGCCGATTAGTTTGGCGAAGGCGATGACTATACCAAATGCCAGGACAACCAAACGCCAAGAAACAAAACCAACTTTATTCCAGTTTATTTTATTGACGACAAATGCAATTCCTTGCGCCAATTTGGAAATAATAAGCCACACAAAACCGCCTATTTTTTTGGCGCGATCAGTTTTGGTTGACGCAATGCTGTTCATAATTTCATCCTCTTGAAACACCTCTATGGTTCGTACTATAGCAGTTTAGGTATGAATATAAAGTGAATTACGAATTACGTAATTAGGGAAGGATATATTGATCCCTAGAATCTGACCCGGCACATTTTCCTGAACAAACAGTTACAATGCAGCCGCATTAGTCACAGGATCAGATGATGACACTTACAGAAAATAAGATCGAACAGGGTTTAATTGAAAGACTGGTAGACCTAAAGTACACCTACCGCCCTGACATCCGCGACCGCGAAACGCTTGAACAAAACTTCCGTAAGAAGTTTGAAGCCCTCAACATGGTATCCCTCACCGATGCCGAATTTGCTCGCCTGCGGGACAGCATAGTCACCAACGATGTATTCGCTGCTGCCAAAACCCTGCGCACCCGCAATACCTTTATCCGTGAAGATGGCACCCCACTGCAATACACCTTGGTGAACATTAAAGACTGGTGCAAAAACGATTACGAAGTTATCAACCAACTGCGCATCAACACCGAAAACAGCCACCACCGTTACGATGTGATTTTGCTCATCAACGGCGTGCCCGTAGTACAAATTGAACTCAAAACCCTGCAGGTCAGCCCACGCCGCGCCATGCAGCAAATCGTTGATTACAAAAACGACCCCGGCAATGGTTACGACAACAGCCTGCTGTGCTTTATGCAGTTGTTTATTGTGAGCAACCAAAACAACACCTATTACTTTGCCAATAACCACAACCAACACTTCAGCTTTAATGCCGACGAACGCTTTTTGCCGGTTTACAAATTTGCGGACCCCGACAACCGCAAAGTCGATCGTTTAGATGAGTTCGCGGTTAAATTCCTCGCCAAATGCTTGCTGGGTGAAATGATCAGCCGCTACATGGTGTTGGTCGCCAGTGAACAAAAACTATTGGTGATGCGCCCTTACCAAATCTATGCCGTTAAAGCGATTGTGGATTGCATCCACCAAAACCGTGGTAATGGCTACATTTGGCACACCACGGGTTCAGGTAAAACACTCACTTCGTTTAAAGCCTCCACCCTGCTAAAAGATAACCCCGACATTGAAAAATGTTTATTCGTGGTGGATAGGAAAGACCTGGACCGCCAAACCCGTGAAGAATTTAATAAATTCCAAGAGGGTTGTGTTGAGGAAAACACCAATACCGAAACATTGGTTCGCCGCATGCTCTCTGAAGGCTATGCCGATAAGGTGATTGTCACCACCATTCAAAAGCTCGGCCTTGCGCTGGATGAAAACAGCAAGCGCAACCAAAGCAAAGCCAAAGAAGGCAAGCAAACCTACAAAGAGCGTTTGGCACCACTGCGTAATAAGCGCGTGGTATTTATTTTTGATGAATGCCACCGCTCGCAATTTGGCGATAACCACCAAGCCATTAAAGAATTTTTCCCGAATGCGCAATTATTCGGTTTTACCGGTACGCCGATTTTTGACCAAAACGCTACCTATAAACAAATCGACGGCCAAGAAGCTTCATATAAAACCACTGCCGATATTTTTGAAAAGCAATTGCACGCCTACACCATTACCAATGCTATTGATGACAACAATGTACTGAAATTTCACATCGACTATTTCAAACCTGAGGTAGTGGGTGCAGCCGAGGGGCAAAAAGCCAAACCGAAAGCGGGTGATGCCATTTCACAACAAGCCGTAGTTGAGGCGATATTGGCTAAACATGATGCGGCAACCAATCACCGCCGTTTTAATTCGATTTTGGCCACGGCATCCATCAATCACGCCATTGAGTACCATCGCCTATTTACGGAAATACAGGCCAAACGCAAAGCGGAAGATGGCAACTTTCAACCGTTAAATATCGCCTGCGTATTTTCACCACCCGCCGAAGGCAATAAAGACGTACAGCAATTGCAGGAAGACCTGCCGCAAGAAAAACTGGATAACAGCGTAGCGCCCGACGAAAAGAAAGCAGCACTAAAAAATATCCTCGCCGCCTACAACACACAATACAAAACCAATCACAGTATTAATGAGTTTGACTTGTATTACCAAGATGTACAGCAGCGCATCAAAGACCACAAATACACCAACAAAGACTACCCGCACGACAATAAAATCGATGTCACCATCGTGGTGGATATGTTGCTGACAGGTTTTGATTCCAAATACTTAAACACACTCTATGTGGATAAAAACCTCAAATACCACGGCTTAATTCAAGCCTTCTCGCGCACTAACCGCATACTGAACGACACCAAACCCTACGGCAATGTGTTGGATTTTCGCCAGCAAGAACAAGCCGTAAAAGATGCCATTGCCTTATTCAGCGGCAGTGATTTTGAAGCGGCCAAGAAATACTGGTTGGTCGATGCTGCGCCCGTGGTGATAGAAAAACTCGACACCGCCATCACCAAGCTGCAAGATTTTATGCAAAGCCAAGGCTTGCCTTATTCGCCTGCGGAAGTAAACAACTTGAAAGGCGATGAAGCACGCGGCCAATTTATTCATTTATTTAAAGATGTTCAGCGCCTTAAAACCCAGCTTGACCAATACACGGATATCACCCCAGAACAAAACCAAGCCATAGAAGCTGTTATTCCAGAAGACACTCTGCGCGCCTTTAAAGGCATGTATTTAGAAACCGCCAAACAATTAAAAGCGGTGCAAGAGAAAGGCAGTGATGCAAATGACCCGGTGCAACAACTGGATTTTGAATTTGTCTTGTTTTCGTCTGCGATTATCGACTACGACTACATCATGGCGTTAATTGCGCAATACACCCAAACCGCGCAAAAAAGCCCCGCCAAACAAAAAGCCAGCCGCGATCAGCTGATTGGCTTGCTTGCGTCAACTAGCAACATGATGGACGACCGCGAAGACATCACCGCCTACATCAATCAACTCAAGGCCGGTGAAGTGTTGGATAAAAAACAAATCCGCGCCGGTTTTGAAGCCTTTAAAGCCAACAAGGCCGCGCAGGCCATTAATGAAATGGCCGCCAAACACCAGCTTGAAAGTACGGCACTGCAAAGCTTTGTTGAAAACATTTTGCGCCGCATGATTTTTGATGGCGAACAATTAAGTGATTTACTTGCACCGCGTGAACTGAGTTGGAAGGAGCGCAGCAAAGCCGAAGTGGCATTAATGGAAGACTTGATTCCGCTGCTTAAAAAATTAGCCCAAGGGCATGAGATTTCGGGATTAAGTGCGTATGAGTAAGAACACTAAAAAGTTAGTGCCGAAGTTGCGCTTTCCTGAATTTCGGGATGCGGGGACGTGGCAACAATTGCGCTTGGATGAGATTGCTAGTCGTGTGTCCTTGAAAAACAAGAACGGACAGGTCATTCGGGTTCTAACAAATTCAGCTGCAGATGGAATAGTAGATCAAAGAGACTACTTCGAAAAAGATATTGCGGTTCAGGGAAACCTTGAGGGTTACTACGTCGTTAATAATGGTGACTATGTATATAACCCAAGAGTTTCTAATTTGGCTCCTGTTGGTCCAATCTCAAAAAACAAGCTCGCGACTGGCGTGATGTCTCCGCTGTATTCCGTTTTTAGATTCAAAGATTCCGACAACAGTTTTTACGAACAATATTTCAAAACACCTAACTGGCATCTTTATTTGAGAAAAATTTCAAATAGTGGCGCTAGGCATGATCGTATGGCAATCACAACTGATGATTTTATGAGTATGCCATTGCCTGCACCAGCACCAAAAGAACAACAAAAAATCGCCGATTGCCTATCCAGCATTGATGACCTAATCACAGCACAAAGCCAAAAAGTCGAAGCCCTCAAAACCCATAAAAAAGGCCTAATGCAACAACTCTTTCCCCGCGAAGGCGAAACCGTTCCGCGCTTGAGGTTCCCTGAGTTTCGGAATGCGGGGGAATGGGAGGAGAAGGAGCTGCGTAATTTCAGCGAGTGTGGATTGTCAAATGGCGTATTTAACGACCCGAAAAAGGTGGGGCGAGGCTACAAGTTGGTTAACGTATTGGATATGTATATTGATACCGTTATCGATGAGACAAAACTGAGCTTGGTTGATGTATCCGAAAATGAATTTTTGAAGAATAAAGTTGAAAATGGAGATATTTTTTTTACGCGCTCCTCACTGGTTAAATCAGGAATAGCTTATTCAAATATCTACACTGGAAACTCTTCTGATATTACATTCGATGGGCATTTAATTAGATTTAGACCGAACAAAAGTATTCTTTCGCCAATGTTTGCTAATTATTTGCTTAGGACATCTAAGGTTAGAAGCCAATTAATTGCACGTGGGAAATCAGCAACAATGACAACAATAGGGCAAGCCGATGTTGCTGGCGTTAAATTAACAGTTCCAAAAATTATTAACGAACAAGAAAAAATCGCCTCATGCCTATCCAGCATTGACAACCTAATCACCGAGCAAACACAAAAACTAGAAACTCTCAAAGCCCATAAAAAAGGATTGATGCAGCAACTTTTTCCCGCCACGGAGGCAGATAGCGAATGAGTGCGAAGCCTAAAGCATACACTTACAGAACTATAAGTGGTCTTGTAAAGAAACTGCGCAGCGACTTAGAAAAAAAGGATTTTGTATTGCTATATGCACATAACGGCACTGGCAAAACACGTTTATCTATGGCTTTTAAGGAAGCTGGAAAGTCGGGCGAAGCACGAGACACACTTTACTTCAACGCCTTCACAGAAGACCTATTTGTTTGGGATAACGATTTACGTGGAGACACTCAGCGAGTCTTACGATTGAACACAGAATCTCGTTTTTTTGCGGGGCTTGCTGAGCTAGAAATGGAAACACGTATTCGTCGATTCTTGAGCCGTTACACTGACTTTAATTTTTCCATCGACACCGCTGAGTGGACAGTCAGCTTTAGCCGTGAAGTAACAATTCGCGGTAGAAGTGAAGTCGTGGACAATATAAAAATATCGAGAGGTGAAGAAAATATTTTTATTTGGTGTTTTTTTCTTGCAATCGCTCAATTGGCGATTGATGCGACGGAAGATCAGGAAGCTTATAGTTGGGTTAAGTATATCTACATTGACGATCCAATTTCTTCTTTAGATGATAACAATGCTATTGCCGTCGCTAGTCATCTCGCGCAACTTCTCAGCAATAATGAAAAGAAAATCAAGGTGGTTCTGTCATCGCATCACACCCTCTTTTATAACGTTATGTGGAATGAAATGCGCAAAGCGGAGAAATATTCGTTATGTCGGCATCAAGGAAGTAACATTTATATTTTAAAGAATACTGGCGACACACCATATTTTCATCATGTATCCATGCTTCTGCAACTACATCGAACCGCAACAAAAGGAACTTTGTACACATACCATTTTAATATTTTGCGAAATATCTTAGAAAAGACTGCGGCATTTCATGGGTTCAATAACTTCTCGGCTTGCATCAAGCAGCGCGACGATGACCCTGAGGGCATTGTGCATACCAGAATGATTAATGTAATAAATCACGGCAATTACTCTTTGTTTGAGCCTATCGAGATGCTTGAAGAAAACAAAAATTACTTTAAAGCCATACTGAAAGATTTTATGGCCAATTACCGCTTTAACCCTGAGCTGTTTCCTGAATCTGAATTGAATATGAGCCAATCATGACCGAAAACGACCAAAAAGAATTAGGCAATACGCTCTGGAAGATTGCCGACGACCTACGCGGCGCAATGAATGCCGACGACTTCCGCGATTACATGCTGTCGTTTTTATTTTTGCGATACCTCTCCGATAACTACGAACTAGCAGCAAAAAAAGAATTGGGTAGCGATTACCCAGTGTTAGATGAAGAAGATCGCCGCGCACCGTTGTCTCTTTGGTATGCAGAGAATCAAAGCGACATTGCTGATTTTGAAAACCTGATGCGCCGCAAAGCACATTATGTAATTGAGCCACAACACCTGTGGAGCAGTATTGCCGAACTTGCACGAACGCAAGATGAAGAGTTACTGCATACTCTGCAAAAAGGCTTCAAATATATTGAAACCCAATCCTTTGAAAGCACCTTCGGCGGGCTGTTCTCAGAGATCAATCTGGACTCAGAAAAACTTGGTAAAAATTACACTGAGCGTAATAAAAAACTCTGCACCATTATCAGTAAAATTGCCGAGGGTATTTCTAAATTCTCTACCGATAGCGATGTGCTAGGCGATGCTTATGAATACCTCATTGGTCAATTCGCCGCTGGCTCAGGGAAAAAAGCAGGCGAGTTCTATACCCCGCAACAAATGTCATCTATTTTGTCCTCTATCGTTACTCTGGACAGTCAAGAGCCAGCCACCGGGAAAAAGAAAAAACTTGATAAGGTGTTGGATTTTGCATGTGGCTCCGGTTCATTGTTATTGAATGTGCGCAAACAAATGGGGCCGCGCGGTATAGGGAAAATTTTCGGCCAAGAATCCAATATAACCACTTACAACCTTGCACGCATGAATATGTTGCTGCATGGCGTGAAAGATTCCGAGTTTGAAATTCATCACGGCGATTCCTTGGCAAACGATTGGGATATTTTGAACGAAATGAACCCAGCCAAAAAAGTGGAGTTCGATGCAATCGTCGCCAACCCACCCTTCAGCTACCGCTGGGAACCAAACGAAGCACTGGGCGAAGATTTCCGCTTCAAAAGTTACGGCCTTGCCCCCAAATCAGCCGCCGATTTTGCATTCTTGCTGCACGGTTTTCACTTCCTTGGCAAAGAAGGCACCATGGCCATCATTCTTCCGCACGGCGTGTTATTCCGTGGCGGCGCAGAAGAACGCATTCGCACCAAATTATTAAGAGATGGCAACATTGATACCGTAATCGGCCTTCCAGCCAATTTATTTTTCTCCACCGGCATTCCAGTTTGTATTTTGGTTTTGAAGAAATGTAAAAAGCCCGACGATGTTTTATTCATCAATGCCAGCGAACACTTTGAAAAAGGTAAGCGACAAAATAAATTGCTGCCTGAACATATTGAAAAAATCATCTACACTTACCAATTCCGCAAGGAAGATGCCCGTTATTCTCGCCGCGTTAGTATGGAAGAAATTGAGAAGAACGACTTTAACCTGAACATTTCACGTTATATCAGCACCGCAACAGCAGAAGAGGAGGTTATGCTTGAAGACGTCAATAAGACTCTTGTGGATTTAGAAGTAAAAATTAAAGCGGCAACTAAAAGGCATAATGATTTTCTTAAAGAGTTAGGTCTTCCGGGTTTACCTTCATAAGGATTTATTGTAAATCCGTTTTTGGGAAAAGAAAGTTGATCTATCTAACTGAATTGCTTGACCTTTTTCGGGTTTTTGCCTTTTCCCCATGGATAAAAATCGAGTTTTGTTTAAAGTTAATCAATCGGCCAAAAAATGGAAGTTCGCACTGATGCAGGTTAAGCAGTAAAATCCGATATTTTAGTGAAGTAAGAAAACAGCTGGGTACTGTGAAACTAGGCAATTTTGAAATATAAACCAAAAATTTAGCTTTGATCCCAGTTAGATTTTTGGTGTGCGATCTCGTTTGCTCAATTGCTGAATCCAATATTCAGGCGCTTTGAGTTTGTTGCCAAATTGCGCCCACTCATCTGAGCAGTTTTCTCTCGGAGTCCATGATCTAGGTATTGGTAAGTTTATGGCGTTCCATAAAGCGCAATGTGCTTCATGGCACAACTCTTCTTTCATATAGTCAATTAGTAGTAGAGGGATCCCATGGGACCCAATTTTTGGATTCCAGGTTCGACACACTATTTGCACGTAATCTTTAGCTTCAAAAACAACTTCTTTTTGATTTTTTCGTGCTCCATAGTTGGGAATCCAAACTAGTCGATCCCCTGGAACCAATTTCTCCAAACCAATTATCATACCATTCTTAATATTATTTTCTCTATCCAGATACGGGGTAGGATCAACACAACAATTTTGATCATTCTCACTAAATCCCGAAACATGGCTACCAGAATCAGTCACAAATATATCTAAAGAATCATAATTACTATGACATTCCCAAAAATCTATTATTTTTGCTTGTGTTGAAAAAATGCTTTCATAGGAAGTTAGTCCAAAAGTTTGACCTTCCTCAAGCATCAGCGTAATTCTATCTCCACGCTTTAACATATGGGGAACATCAGAACGCCAACTATCTATTCCTGCAATCTCTATTGCAGCTAACCGAATTGCATCAATAGCTAGATTGACTGGTACCTTAAAAAATTCTCTATTTCTCGAAACACGAAATTTTGATAAAAAATCATGAACTCTGCCTTCAACCTCTTTTGGCATCGACGTCATCAATCTAAACTCAATAGCAAAAGGAGTAGCAACGGAAGTATTAAAAAGTTGCTTGCTGCGATCTTCAGCTAAAGAATATGTAAATCCAATTTTAATTAAATGTGGCATCGATTCATTGCTAAGCACATAAACAAATCCAATGCTACGTGTATTATTCTTCATTCACATCCTTAAAAAATAAACTATTTATTTACAATCGGGCCAAGGCTGTGTGAAAACTCAAAAAACGCCGAGTAACGAATTTAAACGCCCGAAATTTGGTATCAGTTTGGTATCAGGAAGCGGCATTGTTTGCAATTTGATCGGAAAATTGTATTGCTAACCCTTAATAAAAATTCCGGTTTATTTCATATCTGCAGTTATTGTTCTTTCCGCCTTGATTTTGTTGTAAATCTCCTCGCGATGAACGGGAAGATTTTTGGGGGCTTCGATGCCTATCCGAACTTGGTTGCCTTTTACGCCTAACACTACAACGTCAACACTGTCCCCAACTTTGAGGCTTTGACCAATGTTTCTTGTTAAAATTAACATTGTTTATTTCTCATTAATAATTAATCTTTTTAGACGATAAATTTCAACACGTTGGATTGACCTAAACCAGATCAACCTCAATCACATCAATTCCCCATCCACCTTTAGGTTTGTTTTCTGAAAGCACATCAACCACATGTTCACGCACAATCAGATTACCGGGATTCTCAACCATTCTGAACATTAAACAATTGGCCGGTACCTTATCCTTATCCAAGGTAACCTCTCTAAATGCCAGCAGCGCAGGAACCTCATCGTCGTCACCAGCTTCCATCAGTTCATCAAAATCCGAATGATCCAGATGTGCCGCTTTAATTAGTCCGATCACATTGAAAGCAAAAAAATTATCCCAGGTTTGGCCTGTCTCCGTATTTACCAGCTTTGCAGGAAATACCTGAAAATTATCGACACCGGCTGCCTGAAGTGCCTGAGCCAGCGTACCGCTTACCAAAGGGACTTCGTCACCTAAAAAATGTGGCAGCCTTTCATTTTTCGGAAAATTAACTTCAAAGATTAAGGGAGGTAATTCCGCACTAATTAAATGCCCTCCAAGAAATGTAGAATCATCGTCAATTTCAGGGTTGGCTACCACTCCGTAATCAAGATAGTTATCGGTTTCCATCAAGTAAAAATTCGTCATAATTTCTTTCTTGTTCTGGCAGGTACTGAATTGTCATTTGATCAATCAAAATCGACTGGAATCACTCCAGCCATCAGCAGGAATAATTTCACAACCGGTAATTTTCATATCATCGAAAGCAATTTTAAGCTGTTCACATATAAAGATAATATCGTGATAATTATGCTCACGAAACATCAAAGCGCCACCCGTTTTAGACTCATCGAGTTTCAAGTTAAATATGCGAGCTACGCTTTTCCCCCAGGTGCTGAAATCGGATAACTCTTTGTTCATACAGTTAATTCGGCCTATAACGTTAATTAAGCTGTACCCCGTAACACTTCTGTCATTAAAATTGATAATCAGAGGGAGTTGCTGATAATTGTCAACGCCTGCGATTTGTAATGCTTTCAAAACGCTCTCATTCACAATAGGTGCACCATCCGCTTCAAAATAATCGGGCAGATCAATCGAGTCGCATTCAAAATTAACCGAAATATCATGGCTATTTTGGGGTATTTCGATAAGCAGGCCTTTTAAAAAGTCGATACCCCATCCATCACCGGAAGGGAAATTTAAATGACGAACTTTTCTCAAACTCTGGGATTGCAACACATAGTACATTTGGCCTAAGTTCCTCTAAATGGCCCTTCATCCAAACCGGGGTTTGGAAAGGTTATTGTTGTAGATGTATGGCCTTTTCCTTTATAGGATAAGACTGATTTGCCGGGTCCAGGAACTTCAAAACTTCTATCGGTAGCGCCCTGATAAATTTGAATGGCTCTACGTTGTTCCTCTCTGTGAAGGCACCACTTGGATTCGTTTTTGGAGAGTTTATTAAATGCATAATTTTCCAAACTTTCGATTCCTTGTTTGAGCTTGTCTTCCCATTCACTTTTCTCAATCTCCTTACAATCATCAGGGTTAGTAATCAAGGTTACCAAGCGTCTGATTAATGCATCAACCTCATCGAAATAATCTTCATCATGGCCAGGGCCATGCATCTGTAAAGGGGCGCCTTGGTCAATAGAATCCCAAAACTCAGAATAGGCACCATTCCCTTTCCTTGCTGGTAAGCCAATACAGTTTTTATCCCTGTTAGGAAAGAAACCAATTTTTTTCAGAAAGTGATTAAGTCGGATACGCTTATCCGTTGGTGAAGATGTATTAGCATTCTTGACCATTGCAGATAGTGCAACACAATGATGCCCTTGATAGGTATAGCTGGGTGGGAATTTGGAGCCGGGATAAACGGCGGTTTTCTTCGGAATTTTTTCAAAGATGCCCGTCATTGTTTTGCGTTTCCATCCACTATCGCCCGGTGCGGTCTCCTTAATTTCTTCTTTTTTGGGTTCATCGTGTTGCTGGCCACAGATAACACACTTACCTTCATCCTGCATTGCAACAATCATTGCAATGGTTTCTCCGATCTGCATAAATCACCTAATATATATCCTATATCCGTAGGTTATGTTTCACCAAACTGCGCCAGAAATCAATGCATATTTATGCGCCGCCGATCAACTTTTATGGCAGTTATTCGCCTTTGGATTTTAAATATTGCTTCCTCGCTTCAACGCTTTTATCTACTGGATTTTTATCATCCAATTTATTTTTACGCCCATCATAGCGACGACGCGGCGAACAACTGACCTGGTGTATTGTTTTCCAGGTTATCGTAAAGGCAACGCCACACCTTTTTCCCCTAACTCGCTCACCAAAACAGGATTTTTTTGTTAAGCGCTTTCCAGTCGCGACCGTTTTCACTCCGATCATAAAATAAATCTGCTCCGTCGGAGACTCTTGTCACGAAAGGTAGCGAAGAGATTGCCGCCGACATCGGCTGCCAATGCACTCGTGCAAAAGCGATAAGCTAAAAGAAAAATGAAAATTTTTTTCATAAGATATCTCATCGTTTTACAGTGATAATTCCGCAGTCCTCTTAAAAATTGAATACCAACTCTTTGCCGTTGCGAAGTTTGATTTCAACATTCGAGTTTTTGGAGCTGCCGGTAAAGTTGATTGCTTCTACAGGATTCAGCTCGTCCTCGCTCCAGCCTTCGCCGGACCGCTTCCATAACATTAAAGTGATATGGGTCCCGTGCGCTACCGCTTTTTCTTCAGCGCTTACATTGATGACAGCACTTGAATCGCTCTGAGGATGCATCGCGTGGACTTGTAACGTTTCTATTGAATTCCAGCCCTTCAAAGGAATCACGGCTAATTGATGAATGCCATTGTCGATGGTGTGTACTTCTCTGCCGTTGACCACGCTGGCGTTGTGCACAATACCTTGGCCGAGATCTGGCAAAGCGTAATGACCCAAGCGAAACTCGGTTTGAATCGGGCTGATATTTCGGTCAACGCGAAGAATGCCATTCGTTAGCGGTATTTCTGCCAGCTGAAATTTAATCCGGCTATCGGTTTCGAGTACCGCGTCACGGTAGTAAATGCCGTTCTTATAATTTTTAAAAGTAAATAATCGAAACGCCTCCCATTCTGAGGCTGCATTCTTGACGACATAATTCATCGCCACGGCGCCGTTGGCGCCATCTTGCTGCCAGGGGAATTCCGAGTGGTATGAAAGCCTGTTGTAGTTTTCGCTTCCGCGAAAGGCTTCCCAGTTATCGACAACTTTAACGTGGCACCAGGCTCTGATTTCTGAACCACCGATGGCGGGATAGTTGGTGATTAAAATATCCGAGTCTTTATGGAAGCGGTTGTACACCGCATCCTGGGTGTAGCGATTTCCCCATGGGCCTTCATTTTCGACGGCGGACCAGAAGGGGCTTTCTTTCGGCAACAGCAGTGCAAAGAATGCCTTGCCTGACCAATAAACACTGCCTCTGGTGCTGTAGGTTTGTACGGCGGGTTCAAAGGGGCCGTAAAAACCCAAGGTGGGCACACCGTCTTTCAAAAAGTCGGGATGTTTGAGGAATTGAAGCAATGTGCCGGAGGCAATTCGTCGCATCCAGCCGGCATTAATATCGGCCCGATTTGTGTAGTCGAGCAGTGCCAGCGGCGCAACTGACCCAAAACGGTACGCAATACTGCGGCCCCACATGATCATCTCCCCGTCCTTGCTAAACAAATAGGGATAGCTGTCGGCCATCTCGCCGAAGTGATCAGTAAAACGCTGGGCGATGTCCGGGTAGACACGCTTGCCATAAAATTCGGACCAGAGCATGCCGTAAAATTGGTAACCCCACATGCTGTAGTAATCGTAGGCGGGGTTGTCGTTGTACCAGCCTTCGCCGCGGTAATCGGAGAGGGATTTGTTCAGGTAATCTTTCAGTATTGAGCGGTCGACGTCGTAGCCTCTGCTGTCGAGAAAACTCAGTACGAAGATATTAAAAAATTTCCAATTGGAGGGGACAGTCGGCCCTTCTCCATAACTCAGCATGGTCTTGGCGAGTGAATCCCGATCACGCTGACTTAATGGGTCCCAAAGCACCTCGGGGGCTACAAAAAAGCTCATCGCCAGTGCCCCAAACTCCACCAGATTTTGCGACGGACCTTTGCCTTTTGGCTGCGGCGGGATAAACGCTTCGCTGTCGGGATCGACCAACCTGGCAAGATGGTGTTGGTAGTAATTCGCCAGGCGAATACCGTTGATCTCCAGATCCGGTTGCTCCCGCAAAAGCGGTGCGGCGGTCAGCAGTGTGCGCGCCAATTCTTCCAGGCGACTGGTGGGGTTGTGTACTCCATCGCGCGGGTAACTCTTGCCGGGCTGCTTGGGAAACAGCAGGGAATCTTCTTTGTTGTCCACGTATTGAAACGCACCTTCGAGCAAATAGCGGGCAGCATCCTGCCAGTGCTCGCGTGTCATTCCGGTGTGCGGACTTAATTCATGGTCGGGGTTCTCAAGGCGAAAGGCCTTCTCGCCTAAGCCGGCCTGCATGTAGTACAGCTCGGCGGCCAATTGCAAAAATGCACCGGAAGCGAAAGCCTCCGCATTGTCTGGATCGAACCCGTGCGGGCCAGCGCCAACAGGTTGGACGTTTCTCAATTTGCCGTTTTCGCCCACACTGGCGGTCAACGCCCGCCAGGCTTTCTGTACCGCATCAAGATAAGGTTGTTCTTCGAGTACGCCTAAATTTATTCCCTTGGCCAAACCGAACGCGATAAACGAAGTACCACTGGTTTCCCGCGCATTGTGGGTGCCGGGGTCTAATAAACCGGGGCGCCACAGGCCATCGTCTTGCTGTGCGGCAATAAACGCTGCCGCCATTTGCCGATATTGCTCGATATACCGAGGGTAATCCGGATGTGTTTTGGGAAAACGTTCAATGACCTGCGCAAGCCCTGCAAAAGACCAGGAGGTTCCGCGTGCCCAGTGAATGGTCTTGCCGTTCTTTTCGCGGATATCCAGGTAGGACTCGTCGCGGAAAAAGAGGCCAATGTGCGGGCTATAGAGCCGTTCGGTGGTGGCCCACCATTCCTGATTCATAAATTCCAGATACTTATCGTTGCCGGTGGCTTCCCACATCATCAGCCAGGACATGGGTCCCATATAAAGCGCGTCGCTCCAACTCCAGCGGTCCCGGCTGTGGGGATTTCCCCAGTCAAGGCTATGCGTCGATGGATCAGCCAGAATCTTGTCAAAAAGCACTTTGGACTCCGCGATCATCTTTGAGGCCTGATGCTTTTTGTGGAGACGCAGATAGGCTTGGGTAACACAATAATCATCTGCGTCATAAGGAGCTTCATCTCGCAAGCTGTAATTGAGGCGCTCGGCGTGCTCCCGCATCATCCTGTGGAACGAATTACCATCGAAACCGCCGTCTTCCAGATAGGGGGCGATATCCAGCGTGCCGATGTACAAGGGGCAAACACCCCAGGCGCGGGGCTCAAAATGCCAACCTTTGGGGTCCGGCATATTGGCCCATTGCCACTGCGCCACCCGCTCGGCGTAATCCAGAATAGTGTCGGGCGCCAGTAAATCCTTGTCAGTAGCTATCTTGCGTGTTGAGGTTTTGCTGATATCACCAGCCGCATACTGGCGTAGATGGTGTTCCCAGTCGGGGCTCCAGATAAGTACATCCAGGCCGGGCCGATCAGCTCGTGTGATTAAAACCTGTGCTTGCCGCATTCGCTGCCACAGGGGGACATCCACCTCTGGCACCCACCCCGTGATGCCCTCGTCGGTCAGGTAACGAATATCCCAGTGCGGTTCAGAAAAGTTTTCGGTGGACGCCACGGCGACGCGTTGTGATGCCGAGGGGTCCGGGTACAGCAGATGCACCTTCGTCTTGCCATCTTTGGATTCAGCCAACAGGCGGAGCGTCGCCTGTTGGGCATCGGGAAGATTGTGCGGCCCCGAAAATACTTTCCAAGTCTGTTCGTTCAGATAAGCCACGCTGAAAAGCTGGCTGGTTTCTGGCTCTGCCGATCGATACATACCAATGTAGGGCACCCCATTAGGGTCGGCGACAATTTGCAGTGGTCCAGAGAAGCTGCTGTGTTCCGCCAACGTCCAGGCGACTTCCGCCATATTTGAGTGCAGTGGCGATGTATAAGCCTCACCGCCGCTGCGTCGCCAGTGAATACCGTCGTCGTCAGAACGGGCGTAAAACAGACGGCTTCCGGCTTCCGTGCCACCCGTGTGTCGCCAGGCCAGGTGCAGGGCACCATTTTTCTGTTGATAGATGTCCCACTCAAGATCGCCCTGCGCCGGCGTAATCAGTCCGGTATGGCGCCGCGACCAGACGCGATCATTGGTGTGGTAGTGATCGACGGTCAGGCGGTTGTCGCTATCCTCATAAATAAACAGCAAGTCCCCGTTGAGTTGACGGAGCAGATGGGGGGCGGTGATGTGCTGCTCTGTCGCAGTCATGCCGCGCCCTTGATTGAGTTCTAGCGAGCCGGACTCACTGCTGATCGCATACTGCAAGGTGGCGTCGCGAGTGTTCCAGACCACGTGCAGTCGGCCATCACCGTCCACGGTCAGCGCCAGCATATCAATCTCCGCAGGCGCGGTGCGAATCGAATTTCGCTGGCTTTTCCATGTGTCCTCACCCAGGCGCCGTTTAGCAGCAACAAGGTGGCCATCATCATCAAAATAAATCGCATGTTGGTGGACGCTGTCGGTATACAACGCATACCGTCGGCCCAAAGCTGGGGTTGTGTCACGGTTAAATTGTTCCTGGGTCACCGGGATTTGACGTGCCCCTATTTCTTGTGGACTCAGTGCAAGATCACCGCGCGTCAGCGCCAGGCAACCTGCCAGAAGCAGGCCGCATCCTAAGATAACTACTCTCAACATTGCATTTGCTCGCTATCAATTAATGATTCTTTTTATGGCAGTTTCCCAAGATTTCATTTCTGCTGCGTGAACTTCACTTCTCCGCAGGGTTCCACACCAGAACAGACAGGGCTGTTGGTCTGGCGCCTTTCCCGCCAGCATCATTGCCGTCCAACTGTTGCACTGCTTGTAATAAAAGATGTGCTTGCTGCGTTCGTCGCCACTGTTCCGGGTCCACGGAGGGCTCCCAGCCGCCCACATCCGTTTCCGTCAAGTAGCGGAATTGCCATTCCGACGTGTGTAAATTCTCCAAAGATGCAGCCACCACGCGTCCTCCTTGGCTGTCATCACGGTAGATCAAATGTACACTTGCGCGGTTTTTACCCTGCTCCGACAGTACGACGGCGCGTGATATCGGCGGTCGTTTAGTGCCGTGACCTTCAAGGGTGAAATCTATGCCTGCCTTTGGCCCCGCCAGCGTGTGCCATTTATCGCCGTCCCGATAGGCAAGATTGAAACGGGGCCGGGCGCCCTTTTTGGGCGACCAATAGGAAACAATCATCGGCTTCCCGTGTTGATCCGTTGCAATGAACGGCGGGTTCATGAGATTCCTGCGTTGCGGAATTGCGGCGGCAACTTCGGCATTTGCCTGGGTGATAGGTAAGGAGTAACGGCTACCGTCTGTTCGTGCCCAGGTCTGCCCTCCATCATCGGAATGGGCGTAGAGCAGCCCATGATTGGTGGCAACGTCCGGCGTCTCGCGCCAATTCCATGCCAAGTGCAGATGGCCATTGCCATCCATACTCATATCCCAATAAGCGCTGCGTTGCTGCTCGCCATCGATCAGGTTGTTCTGGCGCCGGGACCATTTGCGTCGCTCGGCATCGTAATGGTTTAACACCAGCCGTCCGTTGCCGGAACCGCCATCACGATAGAGAAACAACAAATCTCCATTCGCCTGGCGGAAAAACTGCGGATAGGTGACGCTGCTTTCGGCGGTGCCCACCATCACGCGCGGCTTTCCCATGGCCAGACCGCCTGGTTCAAGGCTCCGACTGTAATGCAGTGGACTATTGTGATGGCCCCACGCTAGGTGCAAATAACCTTGTCCATCGACCACAAGGCTAATGGTGTTATGTGCATCTTCTGGCATTGTGCCGAATGTGGTGAGTTGGATGTCCCAGTGATCATCTGCCAATCGCCGCTTGGCCAATACCAATTTACCTTCGGCATTGTAAAAACCAGCGTATTGGTGAGTGCCGTCGGTAAAAAGCGTTTGTCGACTGCCGGCGACGACATTGATAGAGCTACTCGCAAAGGTCTCGTCCACCAAGGGAATCTGTCGGACGGCCATTGCCTTTGGCGTGGCTGGAGAAAGTTGGGTGAAAGCATTGGTGGCAAATAGCACCAGCGTGATGTATGACACGGCTCGGATAGGCGCGCGGGCGCACTGCCGCATCATTTTGGCGTTCAGGTGTATCGGTGTTTTCATTAGGAACAACGTTATCTGTTTCTAGAAGCAGTATTTGCAAGCTGCTCCAAAAAAAGGGACAGCTTGCACTTTACGCATGGTTATCGTTCGTAAGCTCCTAAGTCCGGGGCAGAACCGGCATAAGGCAGGCCGACACCAACTCCTCTGTCGATCAACTGGCTGCCAGCGCGCAGTTTCATAAAGTCCAGCATCGGCAGGCTGCCGTTCGCGCCACGCGGCCCCATAAACCCGGTATCAGCAAGGCTCATGAAATCACTGGCGCCCGGTGTGATTCCCAGATCCCAGGTGTTAAATCTGGAATCAACGCCCTGCATGTTCCGATTGCGGTTCGGGTACCCAATATTGTTTACCATCCGGTGTGCGCGGTTGCCGGTAAGTATTACGCCATCAGTGCGATTGTCGTTCGCATCCCATGAACTGGCCAACATGTCATACTGCACCCCGTTGTTATACGAGGTGTTGTTGAACCAGTCATTACCGCCAGACGAGTGATTAGCGTAGAACCCTTGGTTGCGGTTACCCCACGCGAGGTTGTGGCGAATGACGTGACGAATGCCGGTCTTGCTGCTGCCAATCTTGAACCCGGCGCCGTTACCATCGGGCGCACGTGCCGTGCCTGAGTTGATATAACCATTGCCCATCGACCAACTGTGCTCGACCACTACCGGCACTTCCTGGGAAATAAAGTCCCAACCGTCATCCGAGTTCCACCAGGCGCGGCAGCCACGGAAGACCGTTACCTCACCGCTCTTCTGGTAGTGAACGCCAAAGCCATCGCCGTTTTGACCATCGCCCTGATGTGAACGGGGGTCGTAGTTATCGTGCGAATCGGAATTGAGAATCAGGTGTCCGCCACGGGTGGTGTGGATAAACATGCCGGTACCGGCGATGTGATGGATATCGAGCGATTCAAAGATATTGCGATACGCATCGCCCGCAACCCGCAAGCCGGTATTTGAGCGGGTATTCATCGGCACATTGCGAATTTCCAGGCCTTTGAGATGGAGATACGAGCCCGTTACGTTCACGCCATAGGTGTAGTTCGGGTCGGGGCGAAGGCGCAGGTTGGTGAAATCCAGTACCGGGCGTTCGCCTGGGAAAGCAAAGTATCTGATGCGGTTATTGTCCGAGGTACCGCTCTTCCAAAAGTTAACGCCGGCGGCGGGGATTGCTGGGTTGGTGATGCGGTACACGCCGCCACGGATATAAACCAACTGGCCTGGCCCTGCGACATCAATCGCTTTTTGCAGGCTGGCGAAAGGCCGGGCGATGGTGCCGGGGTTAGTGTCATCACCAGTAGGGGCGACGTAATAATTGCCGTCATTTCCCACGGTAATGGAACTTGTGCTGCTAGAGCTGATAAAACTGCTCAGTGAGCTGCTTGATGAGGTCTGGCCGCTGCATGCCACTGGCTGTGGAT
>CBFGPN010000054.1:0-21113 GCA_965650675.1 uncultured Cellvibrio sp. | reverse complement strand
AATGCCCTGGCCAAATGAAAAGATCAGATATGAAATAAAAAAATCCTCTCTCGAAACACACGAGAGAGGATTGAAGGGCTATGGAATAATTTACGATTAAAGACAAATACTGCCAACAACATCCGGAATTTCAGAATTGCTGCGACGCGGTTTATATCCATACACTGTAAAACTGACGCGCTGTCCTGGATTGATTTGTGGATTAGCTGCCTGATTCACTGCTGTATAAGGATTGCGCCCTGATACATTCGCACCACTGGCATAAGATAAATAAGAACCGTTGGTATAACGCCAATTCACCGACCAACCACTGATAGTCTGATTGCTGGTATTGGTGATATCGATCACTGCAGTAAAACTGCGTGACCCCTGGCTCACTACCCGATAATCACATTGCGCCAATGCAACAGCGGCTGCGCTGGATGAAGCCCTGCTCAAACTACTGGAAGAGGATCGACTGGAACTCGACAAAGAAGATGAGCGACTGCTGGAACTTGAACTACTCACTTGTGTTGATCGACTGGATGAACTGACAACAGCAGGTGTTGAACTTGAGCGACTTGATGACGCGACCGCCAATGAAGACTGGCTGGATGATGAAATAGTGGCAGCTCTGAAAGCGGCGATTTCATTTTTGACATTATTCAGTGCCAAAGCTGCATCCGCTTGATCAGGTTGACCCGCAGCAACACCGCAAGGCGAGCCCAAGCAACTGATCTCAGGGTTTGAGAACCTGGCAACCCTGCCACTTGCCTTGTTGGTATAAAGCCAGGAGTAGGTCATGATGGTGCCGAACAGCCCATCTACACCATGCCCCAATCCATAAGCATATCGGGCACCACCGGTATCACCTTGTTTGCGGGAGTGATTCAAACCCATGTTGTGCCCCAGCTCATGCGCCATCACCATAGGGCCGCAATCCGGAGCGAGAACATTCCACGCCCACCCCGCACTCACCGCCATATAACCTATTCCACACTCACCGGTTTGATGCAGTTGCGTAACAAAATCCGCACCGTATTGATTACGCAAATTCACTGCGGCCGTATCGGTACGCAAACTGGTCAGAACCGCATCCATACTGGAACCCGCTTGCTCATGTGCAACAGCGCCCACCAATCGCAGCTGAATATCGACATTACTGTCTTTGTACATGTTATTAATTTGCGATACCCAATTTTGCATCGCCGTGCCTACTTGCTGATTAAAATAATTGGCACTGTGTGTGTCATAAAGCACCAACAAATCAACAGTGGCTGCAGATGAATAATTCATTCCCACCAACGGCAATCCAACCAACATCATTAATTTTTTAAAAAAATTCTTTTTCATAAAAGTTACCTGTAAATGTTAATCGCCTGATAATTAATTACACACCGAACCAGTAACTGCCGGAATCTCTGCGGCTCCGGAATGAGTCCCTTGAAAACCAAACTCGACTGTCTGACCGGGTTGAATTGTCGAATTCCAGCCCATTGCTGTTGCCGAGTAAGGATTGCTGCCGCTGACCGTTGCATTCCATGTACCCGAGAGTCGTGTGCTGCCGCTGTAGGCCCAGCCTACAGTCCAACCATTAATGGCACTGCTGCCGCTATTGGTGATACGAATTGCACCGGTAAACCCTGAGCCCCAGTTATTAACAACCACATAGCTGCACTTGCCTGCAGTTGATGCAGTGGAACTGCGTGAAGAAGATGAACTGGAACTGCGCGAAGAACTGGAAACCGAACTTGAGCGGCTGGATGAAGCGATAGATGAAGATCGGCTTGAGCTTGAAGATGATGATGTGGTGACAGCAGACCTGAACGCAGCAATTTCATTTTTGACATTATTTAAAGCCAAAGCCGCATTGGCCTGATCAGGCTGACCCGCAGCAACACCGCAAGGCGCCCCAAGACAACTGACATCAGGATTTGAAAATTTGGCAACCCTGCCACTGGCACTGTTGGTGTAAAGCCAGGAGTAGGTCATGATGGTGCCAAACAGGTTATCTACACCATGCCCCAATCCATAAGCGTACCGGGCACCACCGGTATCACCTTGTTTGCGGGAGTGATTCAAACCCATGTTGTGCCCCAGCTCATGCGCCATCACCATAGGGCCGCAATCCGGAGCGAGAACATTCCACGCCCACCCCGCACTCACCGCCATATAACCTATTCCACACTCACCGGTTTGATGCAGTTGCGTAACAAAATCCGCACCGTATTGATTACGCAAATTCACTGCGGCCGTATCGGTACGCAAACTGGTCAGAACCGCATCCATACTGGAACCCGCTTGCTCATGTGCAACAGCGCCCACCAATCGCAGCTGAATATCGACATTACTGTCTTTGTACATGTTATTAATTTGCGATACCCAATTTTGCATCGCCGTGCCTACTTGCTGATTAAAATAATTGGCACTGTGTGTGTCATAAAGCACCAACAAATCAACAGTGACTGCAGATGAATAATTCATTCCCACCAACGGTAACCCAACCAACATCATTAATTTTTTAAAAAAATTCTTTTTCATAATCATTACCTGTGAGCATTATTCATCTGTTGGCAGTAAAAGATCCGTTTTGTGAGGATCTTGCTTGAACAAGGTTTCACTGGTTGCAACCCAGCCATGCGTATCATTCGCCTGCATTACTACATGTCCCTGAGGTGTATCTATACCGGCCAGACTCAAACCTGGCCCCTGGGTAATTGTTGCGCGCATAAACTCATCTGTACCCACAACATGCCCATGCAAAGTAAATCCGCCATCAGGCAAAGCTTCGCGGGAATCTATTTTGATTTCCAAACGCATACCCAATTTTTCAAGCGGCATTTCAATAGTATCTCCGGGCAGTAACACCTGGAAACGATCGGGATTTATCTGAATAAAGTCACGGCCATCGTTACGCTGATCAGCAGTTAGCGGCAAACTTTCAGGAACCTCCGGCGAACCTTCCCAGGCATTGGGCTGAGCCAAAAGATCCAGCACTTCATCTTCTGAAAATTCACGATAGGGATAGAGTTGATTTAATTCTGTAATGCGTTGCTCAAGACTGGTTAACTGTTCATTATCCGAAACCGTTTTATAACGCTCTTCCAATTTTTGTTTTTGCGTAGAGATATTTGCAGTGCTTGATTGAGTCTCAACAACGGGGATTGCAGGTCGGGCGACAGTCCCGCTGGATGCAACAGGCTCCACTGATAATTCCTGCACAGATTTATCCGCCGATGACAAATAAATCACCACTAACACACCGACTGCAGCAGATATCAAAAAAACTTTTTTCATTATTACTCTCAATTTTTTTCAATGGCACGGGATTCTAGGGATTAGGCAAAAGAAAAGAACAACGAATGTCACATTTTTTTCGCGTGTTTGAATAAAATAATACAAATGCCAAATGGCACAAGCTGCTATTGAAGACTGGTTCGCGAAATCAATTTTTGTTTATTCAAAATCACAATGACGAAAGACTTTTTACGAACGCCAAGTGAATAGCCTATTTTTGCGGTAGTTATTAGCCCGGTTCTACATCAGCCCAAAACCTGATCCATCTCCCATTTTTGATAATTATGGCGCCTCATGATTGTAATCGTTTACATTTATAAGCATAATGCCACCCGCTACGGGCTGTAATCCCGGTAAATAACCTGAAATATCGGTTACATTTATTGGGGCTCAGCTAAAGCCGCTGTTGTGTTTTTCCCCGGTAAAAACCGGGGCTTTTTATTTGCGGGAATCCCACAGCTCACGCAGAATACCCGCCTCAAACAAATATCAGGAATAGGTATGACCTCGAATTTGCGTAATGCTGCATCACGACTGCAAGACTGGATCAAAAATGCGGCCCTCCCCCTTTGGGCCACAAAGGGAATTAACCCTGAAAACCAAGCGAATTACGAACGCCTGCTGGCAAATGGCGAGATAGATTTTGCGGCCAGTACACGAGTAAGAGTTCAGTCCCGCCAAACATTTTTCTATGCGGCAGCTTATGAACGCGGCTGGTTATCTGAAGGCAAAACCATTGCACTGAACTTGATGCAATTCATCCTCACCCATGCCAAACACCCACATGCACAGGCGGGTTTTAGCCACTTGTTTAATCCCGACTGGGAAATTGTTGATCACAAACAAGATCTTTACGATCACGCGTTTCATTTACTGGCTCTGGGATGGAGCTATCGCATTTCAAAAGACAGCCAGTATTTGCTAGAAGCAAAAAAAATAATTGCCCATCTTGATCAACAATTTGGCAAAGCCAATGGTGGTTGGACCGAAGGGGATTACGCTTACACTTGTCGCAGACAAAATCCCCACATGCATTTATTTGAAGCATTTATGGCGTTATATGAAGCCAGTGGTGATCATGCATTTTTGGCACGCGCGTCCGAAATGTTTGGTTTATTCCAGGCGCATTTTTTTGATGAACAACAACAAGTCCTGTTTGAATTTTTTGATGAAGACTGGAATTTGCTTGCAGGTAAAAAAGGCCAGCAGGTTGAACCCGGACACATGATGGAATGGGTGTGGTTAGTGGATTGGTACAGTCGATTAACAGGACGCCCGGTAAAAGTTTATGCTGATGCACTCTACAACAACGGCCTTGCCAAAGGTCTTGCCAAATCCGGACTGCTTTACGATGCAATTACACCTAACGGCGACATTATTGACGGCAACAAACGTTGTTGGGGAATCACTGAATTAATCAAAGCCAGCCTGGTACAAATCCGCTATGGTCATCCACAAGCAGAAGCCATTGCCTGCAAAGCAATAGATGATTTATTCAAATATTATTTGTGCGCATCCACACCCGGCTCTTACGTTGACCAACGCGGACTCAATGATGAAATTGTGGTAGACACAGCACCGGCGAGCAGCTTGTATCACATCATAGTCGCCGCAATGGAATTGGAAGATCATTTTACAAAACATGTAAAAACCCAATAAAACCTGTAATGCAATAACCAACAGGAGAGCCATCATGAATATTGAAGAATTTGTTTCAAAAAATATTTGGCAAGAATGCAGTGTTGAAATAGAAGGTGAAACAATCAGCTTCGTTATTTTTGACTGGAACGAAGTCAAGACCCGAGAAGAAGATGGACAATCAAATGTTTATGAATACTTTATTGGCTGGGAAACCGAAGCATACGAAAAAGTTTCATCAGGTGATTGGATTCCATTTGGTGCCGGGAATATGTATGCCGGCGCATTAAAATATGATGGCGGATTTCAGGAATTCGGTAATGCCGGAATGTTATTTGCTGACGTGAGTCAGTCCAAAGATATCCCCGGCATTATTTTTGTTGGTGAAAATGGTGAAGGTGATTCAGTGAAAATCTCTGGAACATTATCTTCACTTGACATAATTGCAGACTAATATTGCAATTTTTATGCGCTGAAAAGATTTATGAATAAATCAAAAAATCATGTGACTATTGGTATTTGTGATCCGAAAAGCCCTTCAAATATTGGAGCTGTCATGCGCGCAGCGGGCTGCTATGGTGTTGATCAAGTGTTTTATACTGGCGAACGTTTTGATCGTGCAGCCAAATTTCAAACCGACACAAAAAATTCTATTCAACATATACCTTTAACCGGCGTTCAGTCTTTTCTCGATTATAAAAATAATCATATAAAGATGATCTGTGTAGAGTTGGCAGAGGGCGCACAACCACTTCCCGGTTTTGTTCATCCAGCAGAAGCATTTTACATATTTGGCCCGGAAGACGGTTCAATTGATCAGGCGTTAATTGATCAAGCAGATGCGGTTGTCTATATACCAACCAACACTTGCATGAATCTGGCCGCAACTGTGAATGTTGTACTTTATGATCGCATGGCCAAAATGAAACAAGATATAGACCATCTCACGCAAATTAAAAAAAGCAGGGATGTTAATAATCGTCTGGTGGTCAACCAGAATCGTTTTTGATTTTAAAAAACCAATTAAAACAAATCCACATCACTCGAAAAAATTTCGTTGGTTCCCAATTCATTTTGATTACTTTCTTCGGATGCAATCAAACGTGCTTTTTGAGCGATATTTTTTTGATGTATTTTAATTTTTTCAATTGACTGATAAACCGCCTCAAACGGTTTTGCATACTCAGGGTGCGATCTTTCAAGTGATAATAATGCGGTGGAAAACTGGAAATTCAAATTTTCAGTTGCCATTTGTGTTGCTTCAATTTCAGAAAAAAGAGATTGCTGCTCATTCAGGGTTCTCACCTTGCCATCAGTTGCACCCAACAACCAGGGAACCGTATCTTTTATTCGACCATAACGTTCAGGTTGATTCAGTGGCATGTTTTTAATCAACATGGACACCAATTTGAAATTGCAAAATGTACGATAGCCATAATCACAAAAACGCCCTTGTTTATGCGACGCTAAAAACATTTCTTTCTCAAGTGGTGAAATATCATGTGAGCCTTGCGAGAAAAAAATCGGGCCTGACGGTGTGATAAACATCAATGAACTGCGCAAACCGAATTCACCCATAGTTTGAAATAGCCCCGCCGCCAGGGTTTCAAACGAAGACATTGAATAAGTGCGCTCAACATAACGCAAACAACGTCCCAAATCTGCGCTGTTGGACAGCGCTTCAAACGCCGCTTGTTGCGCCTCATTAATTTTTTCATCAAGCAAGCGCTTCTCATGATACTGCTGTACAGCGCGGGTAATTTTTGCTTTTAGCAAATCCGCTTCGGAAGATTTGATCAGGTAATCCTCAGCCCCCATTTCAAACCCATGAATTTTTTCCTGCAAACTGCTTTTGCTGGATAAAAAAATGATCGGGATATTACGGGTTTTGGGATCAGCCTTCAGTTTTTTACAAACATTGTAACCATCAAAATCGGGAAGATTGATATCCAACAAAATACAATCCGGTGGTTGCCCGGTTGCCAAATCAATCCCTTGTGTGCCGGTATAGGCGGACTTGAGTTGAAATGAATCCTGCAATGCGGCAAATAGAAAAACCTGCCAGGTGCGATCATCATCAATTAATAAAACCTGCTGCAATTGAGACATGCTCATCTCCATGATCAATCAATTATTTCGCAAGTGTAGATGCTAATTCGCGCTCACGCTTTACCGATAAGATAATCCTATCGTCAAAATCAACTCTGCTCGCACGAACAGGAAATGCGTTGCAAACTGGCAAGATCCATAGCCGTCAAACTGCCGCCCCAGACACACCCTGTATCCAAGGCATAAAGATTGGGTAGATTTATTTTTCCTTGCAGTGCAGCCCAGTGGCCAAACACCAGAGCCTGCCCTGCTGTTTTACGATGAGAGTGTGAGAACCAGGGGGCGAAACCATCCGGTGCAGCGCTGGCATCCTCTTTGGTGATTAATTCAAGTTCACCATCCGCGCTGCAAAAACGCATGCGCGTGAAATAATTGGTGATGAGTCGCAACCTGTCCATGCCTTGAAGATCATCAGACCAGATAGCAGGTTGGTTGCCGTACATGGATGCCAAAAATTCCTGGCGCTGATTTCCCGCCAGAACCGATTGTACTTCAGCAGAATAATCCAGCGCTTCCGACAATGACCAATGAGGGGGAATGCCCGCGTGCACCATAGTGAATTGCAATTTCGGATCGTGATATACCAAGGGTTGTTGCACAAGCCAATCCACCAGTAATTGGCAATCAGGGGCGGCCAACAATTCATCCATTGTATCCAGTTTGCCTTTTTTTCTGAGACCGTAATGTGCCGCAATAAAATGCAAATCATGATTGCCGAGTACTATTTTTATGGCGTGACGAATCGAATAGAGATAACGCAAGGTGGCCAAACTATCAGACCCGCGATTAATCAAATCACCAACCAACCACAATTGATCCCGCTGTGGATCAAAATGAATTTTTTCAAGCAGCGACCTCAATGGTTGATAACATCCCTGAATATCGCCTATGGCATAAGCACTCATTGATAGACACTCATAAATCAGTACTCACAATTCACCCAGATAATTACTGATGGCGACATAATCTGCCAGGCTAATTTCTTCCGGCCGCAAACTCAAATCAACCGGTAAATTTTGCATCTGTTCAACAGCCACCAATTGTTTAAGTGAATTACGCAAGGTTTTACGACGCTGTTGAAATGCAACATTCACCAATTTTTCAAAGGTCTTGAAATGAGTAGCAATAACCGGTAATTGTGCATGCGGAATTAAACGCACAATCGCAGAATCCACTTTAGGTGCAGGGTCAAACGATTCGGGTGGCACATCAAACAAATCATCTACCTGACAAAAATATTGCACCATAATGCCCAAACGTCCGTAAGCACTTTCTCCAGGCAAAGCCGCCATGCGTTTCACCACTTCTTTTTGCAACATAAAATGCATATCGCGAATTTTGCCAACATAAGTCAACAAATGAAAAATCAGCGGTGTGGAAATGTTGTAAGGTAAATTACCCACAACACGCAAGGATGGATGCTCAGGTGACAATAAAGAAGCAAAATCAAAACGCAACGCATCCGCTTGAAACAATTGAAAATCAGGATGCTTTTCAAATTTCACTTTAAGCCAGGGAACCAGATCGCGATCCAACTCTATCACGCGTAAATGATCGCATTGATCGGCCAATAATTCGGTAATTGCACCTTTTCCGGGGCCTATCTCAACCAACAAATCGTTTTTGGCGGGTGCAATAGCGCGCACTATTCCATTAATTACACTGTGATCTGTTAAAAAATTCTGGCCGAATCGTTTACGTGCTTTATGTTCGGATTCCTGATTTAAAAATTTATTCATGATGCAAGATCACGCGCTGTCAACATGGTTAATGCATAATGGATTGCCGTGCGCAAACTGCCCATATCGGCTTTACCTGTCCCCGCCAAATCCAGAGCAGTACCATGATCAACCGAGGTGCGAATAATGGGTAAACCCAAAGTCACATTCACCGCATTACCAAAACCTTTGTATTTCAAAACCGGCAATCCCTGATCATGATACATAGCAAGCACCGCATCGGCATGATCAAGATATTTTGCAGTAAACAATGTGTCTGCAGGCAATGGCCCGATCAAATTCATATTGCGTTGGCGCAGTTTTTCCAACACAGGTTCGATCACATCAATTTCTTCCCGACCGAGATGACCACCTTCCCCCGCATGAGGATTCAATCCACACACCAAAATACGTGGCTGTGTAATACCAAAATGTTGTTGCAGATCGCCATGTAAAATACTGATTACCTGTTCCAATTCGGTTTTGGTAATAGCAGCGGACACTTCTTTCAAAGGCAGGTGAGTTGTAGCCAACGCGACTCGCAGTCCTTCTGTTGCCAGCATCATCACCACTTTTTCTGTTTGCGTTTTTTCAGCCAGATATTCTGTATGCCCACTGAAATTTATACCCGCATCATTGATCACACTTTTGTGTACAGGGCCAGTCACCAAAGCGTCATAATGATGTTGCAAACAACCGGCAATCGCCGCATCCAGCGTTTGCAAAATATAATGTGCATTGGCAACATTTAATTTTCCACAAACTGCGGGGGCGGCCAATTTAATGGGTTGAATGACTAATTCACCGGCTTGATTGGGTTGAGGTGGCTGTGCGAAATTGACTTCGCGTAATCGCAAAGGCAAGTTTAATTTTTTTGCGCGTTCGATTAATAAATCCGGGTCTGCAATAGCTACTATTTCGTGTTGCTGTTGCGCTTGCGCCAAAGCAATCACCAGATCCGGCCCTATACCTGCCGGTTCACCGGGAGTTAACGCCAATCGATAAACACTTGCCATCAGAGTTTTATTTCCACATAAGCTTCTTCACGGATTTGTGTTAGCCAGAGTTGGAATTCTTCATCGAAACGGCGTGACCGCAACGCATTGGCAGCCTGATTGCGTTTCATTTGATCGCTCATATCCTCTTGACGTCGTTCAAGCACTTGCAATATGTGCCACCCAAACTGACTTTTAAACGGGCGACTGATTTGTCCAATTTCTGTATTGGCCAAGGTCTCTTCGAATTGTTTTACAAACATACCCGGCATTGACCATCCCAAATCACCACCACTCATCATCGAACCTGTATCTTCAGAATACTCTTTTGCCATTTTGGAAAAATCAGCACCCTTTTCTATGAGTTCTTTGATTTGCAACAATTTTTCGCGCGCCTGACGGTCATCCATAATTTCCGATGTTTTAATCAAAATATGCCGCGCATGGGTTTGCTGAACCATTTGTGCACCGCCACCGGTCTGTTCAATATTTTTCAATATATGAAACCCGGCACCACTACGAAATGGCTTGGTCACTTTGCCAACCGGCAAATTGGTCAACTCTCTGGAAAAAAGCTCCGGCAGTTGTGCCAATTTACGCCAACCTATATCCCCGCCATTTAATGCCGCCTGATCTTTGGAGTGGGTAATCGCCATCTTCGCAAAATCAGCACCATCATTCAGTTGTTGGTAAATGGAATTGGCCAACTTACTCGCCTCGGCAACATCCTCTTCAGTGGCTTCGGATGGGACTGAAATTAAAATATGCCCAATATGATAATCAGGTGATGTCGCGAATTTGCCATCGGTAGATGCCAGAAAATTATCAATATCGCGATCATTGATTTTAATTCGACTACTCACCACACCCTGTTGCAATTGATTAATAGTGAGATCGTTGCGCAACTGTTTACGCAAACCTTCAATGCCCATACCTTCGCGCTGCAGACTGCCTTGCAATTGCTCAAGTGTCAGGTTATTTTTTTGCAAGATACGATTGATGGCATCGTCAATTTCACTTTCATCAACTTCAATTTCATAACGCTTCGCCAACGCAAGTTCTATACGTTCGACAATCAACTGTTCAAGTATTTGTTTGTTCAATACTTCATCCGCTGGCAGCTGCGTATATTGCGCACGCAATCTTTCCATTACTGATGCCTTGCGCATATTGAATTCGCTTTCAAGTACAACATCTTCATCCACAATCGCAACCACCCTGTCCAGGGGTACAACAGTTGGCTGCGCCCAAATGCCGGATGAAAGCAAAGCACCGGAAAGCAAACCGAAATTCAGAAGTGCGCTAAAAAAATATTGTCTTTTATTGTTCATAATCCAATCACTATTTGCAAAATAAATACTCAAAAATTCCCGACTCAGCGTAGAGAGCTTTCACGTTCACTGTAACCTACAACAGCATCTTCCAATAAATTGTTGATTCGTTTTGCCAAAGTGCCAAATCCTTTGAGTTGCACTTCAAAAAACACACCGCGTTCATAATCATCGTTATTCAAATTTTCCAAAAAATCAGGGCTGAAATCAAAATCAGCCCACTGACGAGCCAATACACGCACCCGATAACAACAATCGTTATATTCCAACCCGGCAAAGGTATCCAGTTTTGCTTTATAGGTGAAATCATAATTGGTGCGCATAATCACCGACCATTGACCGTTCAAAGGCCAGATCGCTGACACATCGATTTGATCCAATGTTTTACCAAAAACCGGAACCGGATTTAACGGGCTCACACTCACCGGGTTTCGCGCATAACGATAACCCAGATTAAACACGCGATACTTGTCATCCAAATAATGCAGACTGGTGGAGGCCGCACTGATTTCATCGGTTTCATGGTCAAATACCAGATCCTGGGTCATTCTGAATGCATCGCCAAAATGCGCGACCATTTGCCCCGCCAACGCACTGCTGGTCAGATCTTCCCCGTCATCCAATTCACTGGTTTTACCCAGAGTAATGGCCTGCTCCCGAAAATAAAAAATTTCACCCAGGCTTAATTTCAAGCGTTCTACGCCGGTATCATTTTCAATAAAACGACTGGATGTTCCCAACGTCATTTGATTCGCATCATCAATTCTGTCGCCACCCGAAAAACGGGAATCGCGAAATAATTGATCGTAAGTAAACAACAATTCGGAGGTATCAAAATTCACCAAACTATCGGCTGTTGTCAGACCAAAAAGCGCATCCTGATTTTCATAGTCGCGATACAAATAAAATAATCGCGGCTCCAGTGTTTGCAGATACGATTGTCCGGACCAATCAGTATCACGCTCAAACACCAAACCCGAATCCACACTGAATTGTGGTGTGACAACATATGGCGTATCGTCAGCCGTCGCAATTAAATTGGGCGCTTCCAGTTGATAGGTCAAGGCTTTAACACCAACACCGGGTTTTACATAACCAAAAATAAAATCCTTGTTCCACTGGTACTGGTAAAAACTGCGGAGACGTTCACCGGTAATTAAATTATCGCGGTTCTCCGTGTAATAACGATTAACCGAAAAGTTCGTGTATTCGTTATTGGCTGTTAATATCCAATCACCCAGATTGTAAATAGCATTGGCTTGCACACGAGGCAATTCGCGATAAGGCAAACTGCCACTGGTTAACAAACGAAATTCTTCGGCGCGCGCGCTCACAACCCAGTGATCAAAACTGTATTGCGCTTCCGCCATTTGTTGCAGGTATGCCTGCCGATTCAAATCCACAGCGCTGCCATCCACATCACGCAAGTAATCTGTGTCGCTGACATCGGTGTAACTGATGCGGGTTTTCCATGCTTGACCTGCACCACCTTGCTGTTCAAATTTCCCCTGCCATCTGTCCTCACCCTGATATTCATAATCCGCTTTTTGATCGCGGCCATAATCATTATGCAACACACTACCGGAAAGTTGAGATTCGAAATATTGACTCAGATGACGCACTTCGCCCTGAAATAAATAACCATGATCGCGCAAATAACGCGGCTCTATAGTGGCATCGTAATTAGGTGCGATATTCCAATAGAAGGGTAAGGAAAATTCGTCCCGACCAACCGTTGGAAATAAAAAACCGGTCAGTCGATCAGGTCCAATCGGAAAACGAAAATAGGGAACGTAAGCGACCGGAATATCTTCAACATTCAGCCGCATATGTTTTGCGGTGCCGTAATGTTTGTCGTTGTACAAAGTAATATTGGAACCACGGATATCCCAGGAGTTATCGCCTGGCTCACAACTGGTGAAACGCCCTTTATCCAAAATAATGGTTGTATCGCCAATTTTTTCCAGCGACTCTGCCGTGCCGCGAACACGCGATTCATACACCACAAAACGTGCATTTTCGAGTTTGGCATTACCGGAATTGATATTGATATCGGCGTGATCCGCTCTGAAAAGTAACCCGGGTTCACGTACCTGAATATTGCCGGTCAACTCTGCCTGCTGGGTTTCTTTATCCAGAAAAAATTTATCCGTACAAATGGTGCGATTGCCCTGGGTCAACAAGACATTGCCTGTCAGCGTAATGCGTGATTGTTTTTCTGATTCGGAATCCAAAGCCCGCCCAAATAAACTGGCCTCTTCCGGCTTCAGATTGGCTTCCGGATCTGTACGCAAGGGGCCTATGTAGGCACCACAACATGATGTAGGCAGCTGGCTTTTTTGTTCTTCTGTGAGTTGATCAAGCGGCACCCAATCCAATTCTTTTCTGAGCTGCTCGACATCCTCTTCTCCTTCGGTCGCCCCCTCTCCTGCCAGAGAAAAAGCACTGAATATCAGCAAACAAATAGACAGCAGCAATCCAGGGGGAATCGACCTATACCCTTTTTTGACTGAAAAACAGGAAGTAATTTCTTGAATAGCTACCATTCACCGCGGTCCCGAATAACCGGCAGGGAATCGATCCACCGGAAAAAAATACAGCGGGGATTCTACTGTAATCCCCCTGTGCTGTCAGGTTTTACAGACCGACAACACAGATGATGGTTCCAATTAGCTGAACAATAGTGCCAGCTCGGTTAGAATCCACCCAGCCTATTGATAAGAACTCACCATGCAAACCCATAATCCCGATACCCGACTGCAAACGCTTAATCACTGGGTCACCAAACAATTATTTTCGCCCGGCATTCAACTATTTCCTTTGGGAGGCGATGCCGGCTTCAGACGCTATTTCAGGGTTTCATCCCACCCGCAATTGCTGGCGGTAGATGCCCCTGTGACCACAGAAGATACACCGCAATTTTTGCGTGTTGCGGATTTATTGCAACAACATCAAATCAGGGTTCCGCAGATAGAGGCTAGCGATATTGAGCAAGGATTTTTGTTGGTTGAAAATCTGGGCAATCAATTGGTATTCCAGACTATCGATCAACAAAATGCCGACGCGATTTACTCGCAAGCCATAGAACTGATTATGGCAATGCAAAACATCAACAAAAAACCGCAATGGCTGGCCGCTTATGATCAGGAATTTTTGCTGCGTGAAATGAATTTGCTAACCGAATGGTTTATCGAAAAATTATTATGCTATTCGCTGAATGAAACTGAAAAACAATTAATCAATCAATGTTTTCAAGATTTGTCTGCCAGTGCTGCCGAACAACCACAGGGTTTTGTGCATCGCGATTTTCATTCACGCAACCTGATGATCACATCTAACAACACTCTGGCAACGATTGATTTTCAAGGCGCACTCTGGGGGCCCTTCACTTATGATCTCGCTTCATTGTTGCGCGACTGTTATTTGCGTTGGCCACAACAAAAAGTCAGGGATTGGGCGCTGAATTTTTATCAGCAGATACACCCCATCCATCCATCTGTTTCCAACGCACAATTTTTAAAATGGTTTGATTGGATGGGATTGCAACGGCACATCAAAGTGCTGGGTATTTTTGCGCGCTTATCACTCAGGGACAACAAACCGCAATATTTACAGGATCTACCTTTGGTGATTCGTTACACACTGGAAGTGTGTAATCGATATGCCGGGCTACACGCATTTGCTGATTGGTTCGAACAAAATTTATTACCTCTGGCCAAACAACAAAATTGGTATCGTGATTATAAAACGGCAGGGGAAAAATAATGAAAGCCATGGTTCTCGCTGCCGGTCTTGGGCAACGTATGCGTCCCTTAACCGATCATGTTCCCAAACCTTTATTAAAAGTGAATGGCAAATGTTTACTGGATTATCATCTTGAAAAAATTCAGGATGCGGGTATCACAGATGTCATCATTAATTTGGCATATCTTGGCGATAAAATCAGGGAGCATCTTGAGAATCATCCCTATAAAAAACTGACTATACAATTTTCACAGGAACCCGAACCTCTGGAAACCGGTGGAGCGCTATTGCATGCTGCTAACCTATTGGCAGGTGAAAACTTTCTACTCGTTAATGGTGATGTTTGGTCGGATCTCAATTACCAATATTTTATTTCTAACAAACGGCAGAAAAATAATTCAGGACATTTGTTAATGGTGCCTAATCCGGAATTTCATCCACACGGGGATTTCATTCTGGATGAAAACACACACCTGCTGACAGAAAAAAATAATCATTCAGGATTCACTTTCGCAGGAATCAGTATTCTGTCGCCAGCACTTATCAACGAATACCCGCACAAAAGAACCAAATTTCCATTAGCAGAAGTTTTTTTCCACGCTATTAAAAACCAACAACTCACAGGTGAGTTATATAACGGATATTGGAGTGATGTTGGCACACCACAACGCTTGCAATCTCTGGATCAATTTTTACGTTCACAACATCAGGAGCCATCATGAACAAGCCTTTACCCACTACATTGAAGTTTTCTTTTTTCATTCCCGTTATTGTCATTCTTATTATTTTATCCGTTGTTTTTGGCAGCTGGTACACCGTTGATCAAGGCGAGCGCGGTGTGCATTTACGCAACGGCGCCATTATCGGCACATCAGAACCCGGCCTTGGATTTAAAATGCCATTTTTTGATTCCATCGTAAAAATTTCCACACAAACCCACACCACCAGTTACGAAAGAATCCAGGCCTATAGTCGCGACCAACAGCCCGCTATTATCCGTGCATCGGTGACATTTAATGTACCACCGGAGAAAGTGGAAGAGGTCTACGCCAATTTCAAATCGGTTGACGCCATGGTAGCCCGCTTGATTGACCGCCAGGTTCCAACACAAATCGAAAATATTTTTGGTAAATACACCGCCATTTCAGCCGTTCAGGAACGTACCAAATTCGTTCTGGATTTAACCGATGCCATCAAAAAATCAATCGTTGGCCCGGTGAACATTGATAGCGTGCAAATTGAAAATATTGATTTCTCCGATGCTTACGAAAAATCCGTTGAAGACCGCATGCGTGCCGAAGTAGAAGTGCAAACACAAAAGCAAAATCTGGAAAAAGAAAGAGTCAATGCACAAATCGCCGTCACCCAGGCACAAGCCGAAGCCGATTCACAATTAGCGCGCGCAAAAGCACAAGCAGAATCCATTCGTATCACTGGTGAAGCCGAAGCATCTGCAATCAAAGACCGCGCAGAAGCCTTATCCAAAAATCAGGATTTAATTGAATTAACCAAAGCAGAAAAATGGAATGGCGAATTACCTACTACCATGTTACCCAATAGTACCTTGCCGTTTTTTGATGTGAAGAAATTGCAATAGTGGCCCCCTCTCCCCCGCCCCTCTCCCACGAGGGGAGAGGGGAATTGGTTTTTTTCAGGAAATTTCTTGAATTCAGATTTCTGAAATTTTCCGTCCACTTTTTCTTTAAAACTACAAGCTACCCCCTCCCCCTTGATGGGGGAGGGCTGGGGAGAGGGTGTTTTGATTTGCATTATTTTTGTAAAAAAACGCTAACCCTCATATCAACCCCAATCCCTTTTCAATAAAGTAGCGCCCTTCTTCTACACAATTGAATAATCAAATGAAAAAAATTCTTATTCCTTTGGCGTTAGCATCAGTCACTCAAACTGTTGCCGCTCAAACTGATCAACAACTGATTATCACCGGCCAATATTCACCGGTTGAAAATCAACAATTAACCTCCAGCACCAGCGTGATTACACGCGCCGACATTGACAATTCGCAAGCGCAATCCCTGTCAGAATTATTAAAACAAATTCCGGGCGTTTGGGTTGAAGACCAAGGTGGCGCAGGCGGGCTTTCAACGATTAGTTTGCGCGGAGCAGAATCCAATTACACATTGGTTTTGTTGGATGGCGTTGAAGTTAATGACCCAACCAATACGCGTGGTGGCGCGTTTAATCTCAACGCAATTAATGTTGAATCCATTTACCGCATTGAAATTGTGCGTGGTGCGCAATCGGCTATTTATGGTTCGGATGCGCTTGCCGGCGTCATTCATATTATGACTGTTGACCCCGAATCTGATTCAGCGCGCACTTATGCCTCAATCGGTGACAATGATTTTTATTCTGCCGGTATTCAAGGCTCTGGCAGCCTGAATAATATTCGTTTTGCAGCCACGCTCAACACCGGTGATTCTGGCGAACAGGTTGATGGCAGCCTTTCCAAACAACACGAATTGATTGGCAAAATATTGTGGGAAGAAAATGATCATAAACTGCAATGGAATTATCGTTTATTCGATGGCGAAAAGTTTTCTTATCCCGAACAAAGTGGCGGCCCATTATTAGCAGCAATGGATGATTTGGATTCCAGCGACTTTAAGGATCAATCGTCTTCATTGCATTGGAATTACGAAATAAGTTCAAAATGGACGTCTATAGCAAAAGCATCCTGGTATCAACGCGATGAAAAAATGCATTCGCCCGGGATATCACCTTATTTTTCTGTACCTGAAAATGCTGCCGATACAGATTTCACTCGCCAGGAATTTGTTTGGATTAATCGTATTGATCCCAATGAAAAATTTTGGGCAAATATTGGGTTAGTCCATAAAAAAGAAGATGGCGAGAGCCAAGGCTATGTTAATTTCGGCGCATTAATTCCAACTGATTTTTCATTGTCGCGCAGCATCAATAGCGGCTTCATCAATGCCAACACTTATTTAACACCCAAACTTTTACTTCAAGCCAGTTTGCGGCAAGACAAAGTCGAATCGCACAAAGATTACAATACGCATCAGTGGGGACTGTCTTATCAATTCACCGATGAGTTACGTGGATTTGTGAATGGCAATAGCGGATTTAAATTACCCAGCTTCAACGCTCTTGGACATCCACTCATTCAGAATCCTGATTTAAAATCAGAAACAGTTGATAGTTGGGATACAGGATTTGAATGGCAACAGGATAAGCTTTCAACACGCATCGCTTATTTTAAAAATGAATACGAAAACCTGATTGATTTTGACAGTAACGCATTTACAAACGTCAATCGCCCGGGCGTTGACACTTCCGGTGTAGAAACCGAAATAAATTGGCAAGCCGGTGAGCAATTACATTTACAATTGCACGCCAGTTACATTGATATAGATGTATTGGAATCAGATACCCATCTGTTAGGCAGACCCGACGTCACTTACGGTGCACAAGTTCAATATCAATGGAATGCCGACTGGACGTTTAATTTGCATTATTTATCAGTCGATGATCGTTTTGCTGCCAGCCAATACTCCGGCGATTCTGTCGAAGAAACTTTACCCGCTTACGATAAATTAAATCTGGGCGCTATTTGGTCAATCAACGAAAATCATAAATTGAATTTCAAAGTGACTAACGCTGCAGGTGAAAATTATCAAACCGATATAGGCTTCCCTGCACCTAAACATTATTGGCAATTGGGATGGGTGGGGAATTGGTAGGATGAATAACTAACAGCTCTCGACATAAACCAAATTGATGGTTAGTATTTGACACCCACTAACTCAGCGTGCATCTGGTTCAGGAGATACTTCGCACTTCAACACAAAGGGAACCGTTTATGTTAAAAACATCTTTCATCGCCGTTCTGTTTTTTGTTATAGGCTTTTGCTGCGCAATCATTTACAAAGATAAAGCCCAATTTCCAGATAACAATTCTGGTCACATTAAAACAACATCTGATAATGAACAAACTGGCACACCGAAAGAAAATACCAACAGTCATCAGGTTAATCATCAACCGATTAAAGAAATATCAACACTCATTAATTTATCAGAGACCCGAACACCATTCGGTTATTTTCAGCTACTGTCATCTCTTGAACAGTATAGTGCCGATGAAGTCGAGACTTACTTACTATCTATCGACCCCGGCAAAACTGACTTGCGCAATCAAGTTATTTGGTTTTTTTCCGGAAAGTTTCCGGAAAGAGCAATTGATTTATTAAGTGCCGAAGCAGGTAAGGATAGCGAACTAACTAAAATTCTTGCCTACCATTTAACATTCAACCATCCTGATCTCACCTGGAGCTGGATTAACGATAACCCGGACGCTGTTAATTCTTTATATAAAACTGAAACCGAACGTTTTCAATTCAAATTAGTCGCACTCAATGCTTTATCCCGCTTACCTGATTCCAAATGGTTTGCCTACGAACAAGGGGTAAAAATGATCGCCGAAGGGCCAAGACCACAAGATAAATACAGCTTGATGACTCTTGCACAAAACGCCGCATCATCAAATCCACTGGAAGCGATTCACTATGCCGCTTCCGATAAAAACAACCCCAACAACCGCCATTTATTAAATGGCGCCATTACAGAATACGCCAGACAAGATCCTGCTTTTGCGTCTCAACTTATTTTGGAAAACGAAGATAGAATTGATTCAATGGCAGTCTCTGCAACGACAACCCAATTACTCTTCAAAGATCAATACGATGATGCCTTCAACCTGGCCAATCAGTTAAAAAATGAATCATTGAAAAGTTCAACCATAGATCAACTGGCATCCAATCTGGTTACCTACGGCAAAAATGATGAATATGGTTTGAAACTTATTCACACATTGAATGATGATTCATCAAAAATCAAAGCAGCCAGTTCGCTTATCAACTCTATGTCTGTTATTGGTTATTCGGTGGAAAAACAGCTTGTGATTCTCGAACAAGGTTTAACTGATGTACCCTCCCATTCAAAATCATGGAATTATGCATGGACATTAAAACAAGGCTATGGAAAAGACGCCGATGCCACCAAAAATTATGTCAATCAATTGAGGTATAGAGATCCCGAATTGGCAAAAGGAATTGAGGAAATTTTGAAAAGTTTGGATTAATCACAAAAAATTGGCTGCTGAATAATACACTTCCATTACAAATATATTTGTTGGGCATTATTTTTTTTGGCAAACTGAGCCAGACAAATACCCAACCAAACCTCAAGGCTTGAACACCTTGATAGCTGTGGAAATATTAATGAACAACATGAATATGGATCCCGTTCTGAAATTACGAAGCTCTATTCAAATCGCAACCGCATCTATGGTTGGCAGAGAGCATATTGCTGAACTTATGATATTGGCGGCAGTTGCACAAGAACATCTACTGATAATTGGCCCACCAGGTACAGCAAAAAGTGCTGTTGTCAGAAGAGTATCCCAAACACTAGGCGGCAAATATTTTGAATATCTTCTGGGTCGCTTTACTGAACCCAATGAATTATTTGGCCCGGTAGATTTCGTGAAATTGCGCGAGGGCATGGTCGAAACCAATATAACCGGCATGTTACCTGAAGCCGATATTGCATTTTTAGATGAAGTTTTTTTAGGATCGACGGCGATTCTCAACACCCTTCTTGGCGTTTTGAACGAACGGCAATTTAGACGAGGCCATACAAAAATCCAATGTCCTTTACGACTTTGTGTTGGTGCAGCGAATGATTTACCAGACGACTCCTCCCTGGCCGCATTTGCTGACAGATTTTTATTGCATTTGTTTGTTTCCCCGGTACCGGATCACCAACTCGAGTTGCTGTTGGAAAACGGTTGGCTTGCTGACAAACAATCCATTCAACACTGTGCAGATTTGGCAGATCTGGATTCACTGAGCGACCAGGTAAAAGAGGTGGATCTTTCTGAAATTCGTGGAATCCTGTCGAATGCCATACGCCAGCTTCGCAAAGCGAATATTCATTTATCGGATAGACGCATAGTCAAATCACAAAGACTAATTGCTGCCGCATCAGTATTGGCAGGCCGGAATGTCGCCTCGGAAAAAGATTTATGGCCGATCATTTACCTGATTCCTACACAAGAGGAACAAACCCTTGCCAGAGATGTACTGCAAGACATTTTGTCCAAGTCAATTGCACCCTTTATGCACGCAGCCACCGAAGAAGTGACTCTACAAGCCAATTCAAGAATTCCACGCCTAATAGAAGAAGCCGTTGCCTGTCTTGCTGCCAGTAATCAACCCGATATTTTCAAACCTCAAGCGGAAGCACTACTGCGTGAAATTGAT
>CBFGPN010000053.1:0-21169 GCA_965650675.1 uncultured Cellvibrio sp. | reverse complement strand
AGTTTTACCAATTACTGTGCAACTATCTGGAGATTGATTACCCGTCTCAAGACAACAATCTGGTCAATACACGAAAATCCATATCGGTTTTGCTGGTTGATGACAACCCGGCCAATTTACAATTTACAACAGAATTATTAACTGCATTAAACTCAAATGTCAGACAAGCTAATAGCGGACAACAAGCAATTGACGCTTTTGGTGAAGATCATTTCGATGTTATTTTTATGGATATTCAAATGCCGGGGATGGATGGAATAGAGGCCACAAGACGTATTCGACAACTGGAAAGCGGCAAAAAAAGGACGCCCATTATTGCCCTGACTGCACATAGCATTACCGACCAAAAATCCGAGTTATTAATCGCAGGCATGGACGACTGTCTGAGCAAACCGGTTAGTGAAGCACAACTTGTTCATGTTATTAATCGCTGGGCAAGTTTATCCGGTAAAAAAGAAATTTCTGTCCGCAATCTGGAACCCAATACAACCGAAAACAATAATTTCAAAGACCGAATTACCGAACCCAATACAGAAAGCAGCTCGGTAGACATCGCACTTTGCTTGCGTCTCAGCAATAACAAACCTGCACTGGCGAGAGACATGTTAAAAATGTTAATTGCAGGAATTGCGGAAGAAAAACAACTCATCATGGATGCCATGCAACAAAATCATTATGAACAAGCGGGCGAAATCATTCATAAACTCTACGGTAGCAGTTGCTATTGTGGAGTGCCAAGACTGAAATATATCAGTGGTTTGCTGGATAAATTATTTCAAAAACAATTATACGATGAAGCAAGCAGTGCAGTAGGCTCACTGTATCTTGCCGTAGATGACATAATCGATTGGCACCGTGGAAAAAACATTGATGAATTGTTTGGACTTACAGAAACAACTGTTTTGTAATTTTTTATCCAACCTGACTTTCGTCATCCCTGCACAGCAGGAATGACGACAATTTTGATTTGCGTAGACGATTTGTACAAAAGTCTCCTAGATTAAAAAAAACTCGCGACTTTTCAATGGTTTTTTCCCCAGAAGAGGTTTCAGCAAATAACGGGTTAAATTTTTTGCTGCCTGTCGGGTTGTAAGTTGACGATAATCATTTTGCGCAATCAGTAACAAGTCCGCGCCACTCATAATCAGGCTGTAAGCTGTGTTGGGATCAGCTTCGATAAACCCTTGTTCAATATCACAAAAATAACTGGCGTCCTGTTTAATTGGTTGATGCCGGGCTGCATCCTCAGTAAAGCTGATAGCGTAACCTAATTCACTTAACAACCGGAATTCAAAACAACGCAACACAGGCTCTATCAACTGTTGTTGATGCAGGGACTGAATACTGGTTTCATACAAAGAAAACAAATCATTGTGCGCATCCATTTCCGGTAATAATCGCACCAATAACTCATTCAAATAAAATCCGGAATACAGATGCGGGCCAGTCAAGGTGAAATAACGCCGGTGCGATTCAAAATGTGTCAGTAATTTAAGCTCACCCTCGCCCTGAAAACTGATCAACAAACTCTGGAAAGGGTTTAACAATTGGCGTTTGGGTGTTTTACTTTTTCTGACACCGCGAACGACAACAGAGATTCTGCCGTAATCCGGCGTTAATAATTCCACAATAGCGCTGGTATCTCGATAGGGCTTTAAATGTAAAACATAGGCTGGCTGATGTTCTACGCGCATAAATGCTAATCGCTGTATCCCAGACTACGTAATGCACGTTCATCATCTGACCATCCGGATTTTATTTTTACCCAAAGGTTCAACATGACTTTACTCTCAAATAATTTTTCCATATCAATCCGTGCCTGGGTACCGATCAATTTAATGCGCTCACCCTTGTCGCCAATTAAAATCTTTTTTTGGCCGGGTTTTTCCACCAAAATAAGCGCAGAAATCGTTAACAAATGCCCGTCATCTTTAAACTCTTCTATTTCAACAGCCATTTCATAGGGCAGCTCATCACCCAATTGACGGGTGATTTTTTCCCTGACGATTTCCGCAGCCATAAAACGGGAACTGCGATCCGTAATCTGATCTTCCGGAAAAAGATGCGCGGCTTCGGGCAAATGCTTAATAATAATTTTTTCCAGCCGATCCAAATTCACATTGCGCAAAGCAGACAGAGGAACGATATCAATCGGCGATAATTTTTCAGACAAATATTGAATGTGCGGCAGGAGCGTTTCTTTATCATCAATCTGGTCAACTTTATTGACAGCCAAAATAATTGGCGACTCAACATGATCAAGCTGGCGCGCAACTGCTTCGTCCTCTTCTGTCCAGGCTAATTTATCAACCACAAAAATAATTAAATCGACATCCTTCATCGCTGTGTTGGCCGAGCGATTCATATAACGGTTAATTGCTTTATCCTGGCCCAAATGTATTCCGGGAGTATCAACAAAAATTATTTGTATCCCTGCTTCGGTTTTTATACCCAGAACATTGTTGCGAGTGGTTTGCGGTTTGCGTGACGTAATACTGATTTTTTGCCCAAGTATGTGATTGAGCAAAGTTGACTTGCCAACATTGGGACGACCAACAATTGCGACGTATCCACAACGGGTTTGAATATTATTTTCTGTCATAAACAATTACAGATTTAAAAGTTTGAGCGCCTGCGCAGCTGCAAGTTTTTCGGCTTCGCGACGGCTGGATGCACGGCCCAATGTTGGTCGTGAGAGTAATATTACACGGCATTCCACCACAAATTGTTGTGCATGGGATTCACCGGTTGTTTCAACTACCTGATATTCAGGTAAAGGTTTTTTACAAGATTGCAAATATTCCTGCAGGCGTGTTTTGGAATCCTTATGACTGGCGGATAGCGACAGTTCAGCCAGTCTGTCCGCATACCATTGCAGTACTATCTTGCGACAATAATCAAATCCTGATTCCAGATAAATAGCGCCAATCAATGCCTCAACTGCGTCAGCCAGAATTGAGTCCCTTTCCAGACCACCGGACTTTAATTCACCCTCACCCAAAACAAGAAAACGACTCAACTCAAAATCACGCGCAATCAATACCAGTGTATCTTCTCGAACCAGAGAGGATCTCAAACCACTTAATTGACCTTCACGTGCGGACGGGAATTTTACAAACAGTGCCTCACCGATAATTAAATTCAGCAGGGAATCACCTAAAAACTCCAATCGCTCATTATTGTCCGCACTGAAACTGCGATGGGTTAAAGCCAAACGTAATAAATTGGTATCGCGAAAACTGTAACCCAGTTTTATCACCAAAGACGAATAAAGCTCTTGCACTATTTATCTGTCGCCTTACGTGGTTTGCAACATTCATTGGGAAATTCACTATCAAGGTGATTTCTAAAAGGAATCACTATTTTTACAGTGCCTATTACAGGTTGATCTGTAAACAAATTAACTTCCGCATCGTATTCAATTTTGACCAGAACTTTATTATCTTCCCTTTCGATTTCAATATTTTGTGCGCCTTCTGAACGCACACCATTAATATTGTAAAAATTATCCATCTTTTTACGGATTTCAGCGTCCGTCATATCGCTAAGATTTTCATCAACCTTGACCAAATCTTTTAATCCCGTGATTACAAATTGATTTTCCGAATAAAGCGGCACCACACGAAATCCAACCAAAAACAAAAAAGCAACCACCAACAAAATCACTAACCATTCAATCAGCCCATAACCCAGTTGCCGGCTTTTTATTGTCGATGTTCTCATTTGCCTAACCCCTCTTCGTTGTAGTTACTCAATAGAACCCACTGTATCGAAACTGGGAATGCTCCAGAATTCATCCCAATGCATCCAGACCAGAATTGCTTTGCCCACTATATTTTGTTCAGGCACGTAACCCCAGGCACGACTATCCGCACTGTTGTCACGATTATCACCCATCATAAAATAGTGACCTTCAGGCACAGTCCAATGCCCATCACGGCTCAATCCACCCGGCACTTCGCACTTTTGCATTTTATGCGTTTTGTCAGTCAGTAATTCTTCGGTCACTATGTATTGTGATCGCAGCCCCATACATTCAGATCCTATTTCAGGAAATGTAGTACTTAACTCTGTCTGAGCAATCTCCTTACCGTTAATGTAGAGACGATTGTTGGTGTAACTTATTTTATCCCCTGGCAAACCTATCACACGTTTAATGAAACTGACTTTTGGTTGATGTGGCGGATAAAAGACCATTACTTCACCACGTTGTGGTTTATTCATCGGGATCACAACTGTATTCAGTATAGGCATACGGATCCCATAGGTAAATTTATTCACCAGAATAAAATCACCGATTTTTAATGTCGGAATCATCGAGCCCGAGGGTATTTGGAATGGCTCAAATAAAAACGAACGCATGACAAAAACAAAACACAACACAGGAAAAAATGATTTGGAAATCTCAACAATACCAGGTTCGATAGCAGCTTCTCCTTTTGCGGCCTGATAGGCTTTGTTTTCAGCTTCAGACATTTTTTCATGCGGATTAAACTTTTTATCGACATCCGCAACTTTCTGGCGACGTTTTTTTGCAAAAAATAATATGTCAATTATCCAGACCAACCCCATGAACAACACAATAAAAGGAAGCCCATAGGTAAGCAGTTTGGCAAGTATTTCTGTCATTATTTAAGCCTTTATAATTAACTATCAATTTTCAATACAGCAAAAAACGCCGCTTGTGGAATTTCCACATTTCCAACCTGCTTCATGCGTTTTTTACCGGCTTTTTGTTTTTCCAACAATTTCTTCTTGCGGGTGGCATCTCCGCCATAACATTTTGCCAAAACATCTTTGCGCAAAGCTTTAACCGTTGATCGCGCAATTACTTGCCCGCCAATCGCCGCTTGAATTGCCACATCAAACATTTGTCGTGGAATTAGATCTTTCATTTTTTCCACTAACTGGCGCCCCATGTGCTGCGCTTTATCCCGATGAACAATCAATGCCAGAGCATCAACTTTATCGCCATTGATCAGCACATCCAATCGCACCAATTTTGCGGATTGAAACCGCACAAAACTATAATCCAGTGACGCAAAACCACGACTCACCGATTTCAACCGATCAAAAAAATCAGTCACTACTTCGTTCATCGGTAATTCATAATGCACGGCAATTTGCGACCCGGTAAATTGCAGATCTTTCTGTACTCCACGCTTATCGATGCAAAGGGTGATCACATTCCCCAAATGTTCTTGTGGCACCAGAATATTGGCTTCCACTATGGGTTCACGCATATCAGCGATGCTACCGGGGTCAGGTAATTTGGATGGGTTATCCACGTAAATAGTTTCACCCTTGGTGGTTTCAATTTCATAAACCACTGTTGGTGCTGTAGTAATCAAATCCAGATCGTATTCACGTTCCAATCGCTCCTGAATGATTTCCATGTGCAGCATGCCGAGGAAGCCACAACGGAAACCAAAGCCCAGTGCATCCGAACTCTCGGGCTCATAAAACAGGGACGCGTCATTGAGAGTGAGTTTGGCCAAGGCTTCGCGAAAATCTTCAAAATCATCCGAGCTGACAGGAAACATGCCGGCATAAACCTGAGGCTTGATTTTTTTAAACCCGGCCAAGGCATCTACGTCAGGTGTTTGCGCATGGGTAAGCGTATCGCCGACCGGTGCACCGTGAATATCTTTGATACCGGCTACGACAAATCCAACTTCACCGGCTTTCAATTCTTTTAATTGAAAAGGTTTGGGGGTGAAAACGCCCAAACCATCAACCAATTGGGGCTTGCCAATGGTCTTGGCAATAATTTTATCTTTCAGCTTTAACGTGCCTTGCATCACCCTAACCAGTGACACAACTCCCAAATAATTATCAAACCAGGAATCAATAATCAGCGCCTGCAAAGGTGCATCAACATCACCTTGTGGTGGCGGAACCAAACGCACCAATTCTTCCAGCACATCTTCCATACCCATGCCTGATTTGGCAGAACAGCGAACGGCTTCTGTTGCATCCAGACCGATAATATCTTCGATCTCCTTGGCAACACGATCAGGTTCAGCTTGCGGCAAATCCATCTTGTTCAGTACCGGAATGACTTCCAGACCTTGTTCAATAGCGGTGTAACAGTTGGCGACCGACTGGGCTTCAACACCTTGCCCTGCATCCACAACCAACAACGCACCTTCGCAAGCGGCCAGCGAACGCGAGACTTCATAAGTGAAATCCACATGGCCCGGAGTATCAATAAAATTCAACTGATACGTCTTACCATCACGCGATTTGTAATTGAGCGTCACGCTGTGGGCTTTAATAGTGATGCCGCGCTCACGTTCAAGATCCATGGAGTCCAATACCTGGGCTTCCATTTCACGATCAGACAAGCCACCGCAAATTTGGATAAATCTATCCGCAATGGTGGATTTACCGTGGTCGATATGGGCAATGATGGAGAAATTACGGATATGGCTAAGATCAGTCACAGAGGTTAACTACCTGAGGTTAGGGGGAACTCCGGCCATTACAGCCGGAGCAAAAGTGCGCGCATTCTAGCGGATTTAATCCCCTTATGTCAGGTTAAGAAAGACTTAGTCTTCAATCACCAGCGAGCGGAAAACTGCCCGGCCCTCGCGGAAGAAACGAATTGCATAGGTTTCATTTTTCTTCAGACCTTTCACGACTTTTTGGTAATCATTCAAATTGTTAATTTCAGTGAACGCCAGTTGGGTAATCACATCGCCGGGGCGAAGACCCGCTTTGGCCGCCGGACTTTCCGGTTTTACATTTTGCACCAGCACACCGGCACTTGGCCCTCGTTCATTTTGCTCATAAATAACCAGTTGTAACCCGAGCGGATCGTTGTTGAGTTTGTTATTTTTTGCCGGAGCCTGCGCCTGAATTTCCTCCGGCGAACCGGGAAGACTGCCAATTCGTACATCTATAGACTGCTCTTTGGCTTTGCGGATAATCGTCAGTTCAACTTTAGTATCGGGACGTGTACGACCAACCAAATGGGGTAAATCGCTGGAATGATTAATGACATTTGATCCATAACGGATAATCACATCACCGGCTTTGATTCCCGCTTTATCAGCAGGACCGCCTTCAGTGACATCATTCACCAATGCACCTTTGGGTTTATCCAAACCTAATGAATTAGCCAACCCTTTATCCACTTCCTGCAGATAAACACCCAACCACCCCCTGTCAACTCGTCCTTTTTCTTTCAACTGGGTGACCACATCCAAAGCGAGCGTGGAAGGTATGGCGAAAGACAAACCAACCGAGCTGCCTGTAGGAGAGAAAATTTGCGAATTGATACCAACCACCTCCCCGTCAAGATTAAACAGGGGGCCACCGGAATTGCCCGGATTAATCGCCAGATCTGTCTGGATAAAAGGCACATAAGTGCTTTCCGAATGGGCGGAGGGAATAGCACGACCAATCGCACTCACAATTCCTGCACTGGCAGAATAATCGAGCCCGTAAGGTGATCCGATAGCGATAACCCATTGACCTACTTTCAAATTTTCGTTTTTAGCCAGTGTCAATTTTGGCAAATTCTTCGCGTCAATTTTCAACAGGGCCAAATCAGAACGTTCGTCGTGACCGACCAATTTTGCTTCAAATTCACGCTGATCACTCAAGACCACTTTGATATCGGTCGCCGCGTCCACCACATGATCATTTGTCAAAATATAACCATCGGCATCAATGATAAAACCGGTACCCAATGCTCCCTGCTCTCTTGGTATTTGACGCTGCTCCAACAACTCGCGAAAAATCTCCGGTATTTGTTGCTGCATACCCGGTGGTACACCTTTGTTTAATTGGTGCGGAGAGGTACGACTGGTAGCCGTAATTTTCACAACGGCAGGTGAATTTTTTTCAATCAAGTCCGTAAAATCCGGTAAGTCTGCCTGAGTAAAACCTGCAGTCAAAATACCGATTATCAATCCCCAACAAAACAAAAATTGACGCATAACCAAACCTCAATTATTCAAAAAAAGACAAAAAGAAAATATCAGCCCTCTGACTTATGCAAATCGCAAAAAGTTCCGATTAAGGTATACTCCGCAGCCCGATAGCAAATACCAAACGAGAAATGCAAATGTCAACTTTATGGAGCCCGCTGCTGAGTAAACTGGAGCCCTATACGCCGGGAGAACAACCACAAATAGAGGGGCTTATTAAACTCAACACCAACGAAAACCCCTATCCACCTTCACCTGCCGTCAAGCAATTATTGACTGAAGACATGATTGCAAAATTGCGCTTGTATCCTGATCCGAATTCAAAAAAATTAAAAAATACTATCGCCAGTTACTATGGTGTAAAACCAACGCAGGTATTTGTTGGCAACGGCTCAGATGAAATTTTAGCACTGGTATTTATAGCTTTTTTCCAGCAGGAAAAAGCGATTTTATTTCCTGACATCACCTACAGTTTTTACACGGTTTATTGCAATTTATTTCGTATCAACTATGAACAAATTCCATTAAAAAATGATTTCACTATAGATTTAAATGAATACAAAAAACCGAATGGCGGAATCATTTTCCCCAATCCCAATGCACCTACTGCTATCGGCAAACCTCTATAGGAAATAGAAAATTGCCTGAAAAGCAATCCGCAATCTGTGGTAGTGATTGATGAAGCTTACGTTGATTTCGGAGCACAAACAGCAGCAACACTAATCGACCAATATGAAAATTTGTTGGTGGTGCAAACATTGTCCAAGTCGCGTTCTCTGGCGGGAATGCGCGTCGGTTTGGCGATAGGCAATCAAAAATTGATAGAGGCTTTGGACATAGTTAAAAACAGCTTCAATTCTTATCCGCTTGATCGTATTGCCGAAGCAGCAGCAATCGCTGCATTTGAAGACAAACCCTATTTTGTCGAATCAACCAACAAAATTATTTTCACCCGTGAATGGACAACAAATGAACTAAAGAAATTGGGTTTTACTGTTTTGCCATCCCAAGCCAATTTTATTTTTGTAAAACCGGAATTTACTGATGCAGTATCTCTCGCTCAGCAATTACGGGACAATAAAATTCTGGTGCGCCACTTCAAAGATCCGCGAATTATTGATTACTTACGCATAACAATCGGCACGCCGGAAGAAATGCAACTAGTCATCAACGTCATTAAACAACTTCAATAAAATCAAAGGCTGGATCCCTGCTTTCGCAGGGATGATGTGAAATCAAGCAAAAACTGCTTCCTGCTCAAAGGTTTTAAAGAACAAAAAAAAGCCTTCTGAAATTCAGAAGGCAGAGGAAACGTCGATGCATCAACCGGACATCGACGGTGAGAGACGGCTATTACAACCTGACCAAAGCCAGAAAAAGCGTTATGAAGAGTTCACGTTGGCCACTTTACTTACTCGTGACAGCGCTGTCAATCAGTGATTGCAGAAGGTTAGATGATATTTTTGTTTCCGCTTTCATCTTACTGTCATAAATCTACTGCTCCATGGCCTGGTAATTGCAAAACCTGCTGTATTTAGCGTCTTACGACATTTTTTTGGCAGCGAGGAAAGATTATGGACACATCACTTTTCAGTCTTACTTATCCCCAGATCACCCTGATTTTGACGGTATTGGTACTGGCATTGGCTTGTTATTTGATTATGAAGCGCCTGCAACCCCAACCCAATTCGGGCTTAAAAGAACAACGTCGCTTGCAGATACTTGAGGATGTCTCAACCCAGGTAGGCACTGTAACTCACATTTTTTCCCAATATTCGACATTGGTAGTGGAGTCCATTCAGTTGGGGGATCGCTGGCCTGCAGCAAGACGTCAAGAATTGGACGTTATCAATAATGATCTGGTTGCCGAATTCAAAAAATTGGCAGAAGCAGAAGCGCGCTTGTTGATGATAGGCGAGAAGAATCTCGAGCGCAGCCTGAGACTTTACGGCACCAAAATTGCGATTTATCGCAAACAAGTATTTGTCGGACGCAAAGATATTACGCCAGAACAAATTACCTCACTCAAATCAGCAATACATCAGGTACGCGAACAGTTTTACGACATGCTCAGCCGCAAGTATGATCGCTTGCTCGCCAGCGCCTGAAGCAGTATGGAGTGATAAATCCGGAGGGAGTTGATATGCTGCGCTCCCTTTTACATATTTCAGGATTATTGCTTATGTCCAACCAGGTTTCAGGCAAAGAATTTTGGATCGATGTACGTACTCTTGATGAATTCAACGCAGGTCATTTACAAGCAGCAGTACACATTCCCTACGAAGAAATTTCTGCACGTATTGGCGAAGTCACTCACAACAAAGATGATGTCATTCGTCTCTATTGTCGCAGTGGCCGCCGTTCCGGTGTCGCGATGGAAACCTTGCAAGCCATGGGTTTCAAAGGTGCTATTAATGAAGGCGGTTACGAAGATTTATTGAGCAAAGGTTTTAAATAATTTTTGTTGCGCACCCTCTTGCCAGAGGGTTTTGGTTATCTGCATAAAAATCCGGATAGGCAGATTTCCCCCTGTTTGTTACCCTGCTCGCCCTGATCATCATTGACCAATAAGACCCATGAGCAGCGATTCACCCCAAACCTTCGACCAACACACCCCCATGATGGCGCAATACCTGCGCGTAAAAGCCCAACACCCGAACGAATTGGTGTTTTATCGCATGGGCGATTTCTACGAATTATTTTTTGACGATGCCAAAAAAGCATCGGCGATTTTGGATATCACCCTCACCGCACGCGGCAAATCCAACGGTGACCCCATCCCCATGGCGGGCATTCCGTTTCATTCTGCCGATGGTTATCTCGCCAAACTAGTGAAAGAGGGAATCTCGGTTGCCATTTGCGAACAAATTGGCGACCCGGCAACCAGCAAGGGGCCTGTCGAACGCAAGGTGATGCGCATAGTCACGCCCGGTACAGTCAGTGACGAAGCATTGCTGGACTCGCGCCGCGATAATTTATTGGTCGCATTACATCAACAAAATGAAACTTACGGTCTGGCGTCATTGGATATGGCCAGCGGGCGTTTTTTGGTATTGGAAGTTGAAGGACTGGCAGCAGTTCTCGGTGAATTGCAACGATTAAATCCCGCAGAACTTTTGGTAAGTGATCATCTCACTACACCGGACATAATCGAAAATCGAAAAGGTTTGCGCCGACGCGGCCCCTGGGAATTTGATCTCGACACAGCAGAGCGCTTACTCACCCAACAATTTGCCACCAAAGATTTATCCGGTTTTGGTTGCGCAGATTTAAAAATTGCAATTGCCGCCGCCGGTTGCTTATTAAATTACGCACGCGAAACCCAGCGCACTGCCCTGCCCCATGTGCGCAGTCTTGCGTTTGAAAATCGTGACGACGCCGTACAGATGGATGCCGCCACTCGTCGCAATTTGGAATTGGATATTAATTTGCAGGGCGGTGAAGAACACACATTGTTTTTTGTGCTTAATCGTTGCTCAACCGCAATGGGCAGCCGCTTGTTGCGTCGCTGGTTGCACCGACCATTACGAACACAAAATGTGTTACAAGCACGCCAGGATGCCATCGGTAGTCTGCAAAAAAATTATGCCTTCGAATTAATTCAGGATGATTTAAAACAAATAGGCGATCTGGAACGTATTTTAGGACGATTGGCATTGCGTTCATCTCGCCCGCGTGATTTATCGCGATTGATGTTATCGCTCGCGGTCTACCCGCAATTGCAAATCAACCTTGCCAAGTTGCAATCACCGCTGTTACAACAACTCGCAACATCCATCAGCGAATTTCCAGCAATTGTTGAATTACTGGATAAAGCCATTATTGAAAATCCACCTGTCGTTATTCGTGATGGTGGTGTGATCAAAGAAGGTTACGATGCTGAGTTGGATGATTTGCGCAACATCAGCACCAACGCAGGCCAATATTTATTGGATCTGGAAATTCGCGAGCGCGAACGCACCGGCATTCCCACTTTAAAGGTTGGTTACAATCGCGTTCACGGATATTTTATTGAATTAACTTCGGCACAATCTGAAAAAGCGCCTGCCGATTATATTCGTCGACAAACACTGAAAAATGCTGAGCGTTACATCACGCCGGAATTAAAAGCCTTTGAAGATAAAGCACTCTCTGCGCAAAGCCGCGCTTTAGCTCGCGAAAAAGCCTTGTACGAGGAATTAATTGATAAACTCAATAATTATTTAATCGAACTACAAGATTCTGCCGCAGCGGTTTCCGAATTGGATGTCTTGTGTAATCTCGCCGAACGCGCGACTCAATTAAATTTTTCTTGTCCGCAGTGGAGTGACGCACCGCAATTGCAGATTATCGGTGGGCGACATCCGGTGGTTGAACAAGTGAGCAGCTCGCCGTTCGTGCCTAACGATTTACAATTTGATCACCAGCGCCGCATGTTGATTATCACCGGCCCAAACATGGGCGGTAAATCGACTTACATGCGTCAAGCTGCGTTGATTTGTTTGTTAGCGCACATCGGCAGTTTTGTACCGGCAAAATCCGTCACACTGAGTTTGGTTGATAAAATTTTTACGCGTATTGGTTCATCCGATGATTTAGCCAGTGGTCGTTCAACCTTTATGGTGGAGATGACCGAAACTGCAAACATTTTGCACAATGCAACACCCAAAAGTTTGGTATTGATGGATGAAGTCGGCCGTGGCACCAGTACTTTTGATGGTTTGTCACTCGCCTGGGCTTGCGCAAAACATCTTGCTGAACAAGTAAAAGCCTTTACGTTATTTGCAACGCATTATTTTGAATTAACCAGTTTGCCGGAAACCATTCCTGGGATTGTTAACGTGCATCTGGATGCAACCGAACATCAGGATCGCATTGTGTTTTTGCACAAAGTGCAAGAAGGCCCCGCCAGCAAGAGTTACGGTTTGCAAGTCGCCAAGTTAGCGGGCATTCCTGACCGAGTAATTACTGAAGCCAAAAACCAATTGCATCTTTTGGAAAATGGCGAACATCCGCATGCAATTAAATCAACAAATGTTGTGCAGGAAGCGCCTTCTGCATTACCGCTATCACAACCTGTTATGCAATCGGGTTTGTTTGATGTATTGCCAAATCCTGCGTTGGATGCATTGAAAAAAATTAATCCGGATAATTTGAGTCCACGTGAAGCATTGGAACAACTTTATCGATTGAAAGAGATTTATTCGAAGGGGAAGTGAGGCTATTTCGCCTCACTTATTTCAATCACTTAAAACGAATACCCCAGACCGAGCATATAGACCATTGGATCTATAGTCACATCAACACTGGCGGCGTGAGTGCCATTCACTGAAATGTCAGCGGTTGTTTCTATGTCGATTTTCCACAGGGCTGCATTCAAATACCAATTTTCAGAGAGTTTGAGATCCGCACCTAACTGGAATGCAACACCAGTTGAATCATCAAGCGATATATCTGTGTCGCCACCTAACGCAGTATCCAATTGATTACTGGTGCTGCTATCAAAAAATGTCGTGTAATTTAAACCAATGCCAATATAAGGCTGAAAGGTTTCATTCGCTAGCGGGTAATATTGCAAAGATACTGTTGGCGGTAGATGTTTGGTTTTACCTATGTCAACGCCATCCAGTGCGCCGGCACCGACAATATCATGTTCGAACGGCAATGCAGCCAGAACTTCTACAGCAAATTGCGATGAAAAAAACCAGGTTCCTGAAAATCCCAAACCTGTCGCATCTTCAACGTCCACCTTTCCACCCAACACAGTTTCACTTGATGCGTCAGGTGCTACCTGTGCAACACCAACACGCAGAAAAAAATCTCCCGCTTCATGTGCTTGAGCTGTAGCAATACAACCACCTGATAACAACAAGGCTAATACTAATTGACGCATATCTTCATTCCTCTTTCGTTTGACTCGGAGTCAGTGTTACGAATTCACACGAGGCATTTGTTGATATGTATCAACTCTTTTTGACAAACACTCCTCTATTTATTCGTTCGAATAAAAATTGATTTATAGCAATATTCTGCTTGGGCTTAGCCAGTAAAGTGTAAAGTTTTTCAGCCGGAATTATTTACTTAACATTTTCGATGGTCTTCTATAAGCTCTTGCAAATCAACCTAATCAGGAGCGCAGACATGAACAAACCTATTGTCTTAATTACAGGAGGCAGCAATGGTATTGGCGCCGCTACCGCTCTTCTGGCAGCTAAAAATGGATACGATATCGCGATCACTTATCTGCAAGATAAAACCTCTGCAGAAAAAATTGCAGAACAAATAAGAGCGCTTGGTGCGGATGTTTTAATGATGCAAGCCGATGTCGGAATCGAAACAGATATCCTCAAAACATTTGATGCAATTGATACAAAGTATGGCCGATTGGATGCTTTGGTGAACAACGCTGGCATTTTGCAACAAAAATTATTTTCAGAAATAGATTACGATGAATTGCAAAAATTATTTGCAGTGAATGTGATCGGCAGTTTTATTTGCGCACGTGAAGCGATCAAACGTATGGCTAAATCAAAAGGTGGACGCGGTGGTAGCATAGTGAATGTTTCATCTATTGCATCGCGAGTAGGTTCGCCCTTTGAATACATAGACTATGCGGCAACTAAAGGTGCTATAGACACCTTTACTTTAGGGTTAGCAAAAGAAGTGGCCGAAGAAGGTATTCGAGTGAATGCTGTCCGACCTGGCATTATCAATACTGAACTCCACGCCAAGGGTGGTGAACCGGGACGAATCGCTAGAATTGCGCCCTCAATTCCCATGAAACGTGCAGGTGAACCTATAGAAGTCGCTCATGCCATTCTCTGGTTAATGTCAAACCAGTCCAGTTTCACTACCGGCCACCTGTTGGATGTCGGCGGCGGGCGTTAAACAACTACACAAATCCAGCCAGCCTGTTTAGAATGCGCGCCTCGATATTGATTACTATCCGGAGTTACCTATGACCTTTGTTGTTGGGGAAAACTGCATCAAGTGCAAACACACCGACTGTGTTGAAGTATGTCCCGTAGACTGCTTTTATGAAGGCCCTAACTTTTTGGTTATTCACCCCGATGAGTGTATTGATTGCGCCCTGTGTGAGCCTGAGTGCCCGGTTGGAGCGATTTTCTCGGAAGATGAATTGCCGGATGATCAAGCCGTATTTTTGGAATTGAATGCTGAGTTGGCACAGGTTTGGCCCAATATAACCGAGATTAAAGACGCTCCTGCGGATGCTGCTGAATGGGATGGTGTTCCCGGCAAACTGCAGTATCTTGAGCGCTGATTATCACCATGCGTTTCAGAAACCCTGCGTAATTGCAGGGTTTTTTTTCGCCTGCAAAAGAGCAGATTAAAAGCCTGTGCTACACTCAAAATGCCTGTGACAGGCATAGTGCGAAAACATCAAACCTGAATTCTGTTGAGGCGAAACTTATGGCGAATGATAAAAACTACAGTGAAAAACGTGATTTTATTCGCATGAAAATCAGCGCTCCCCTCGGCACAAAACTTATCACAGCAGGTAAAGTTATTGAAGGCATGTGCCGTGATCTAAGCGGTGGCGGCCTGCAGGTGGAAGCCAAAGAAACCATCGCTATGGGTACAGAGCTTGAAGTCGAGGTAGCCTCAACGCACGGACACAGCCCCAGCCTGAAAGCCAAGGTCAAAGTCATACGCGTGCTGGAAATTAATGCCGGAAATTATTTAATCGGTATGGAAATTATCAATTTGATTGAGTGATGCCACCCTCACCCCAACCCTCTCCCTGAGGGAGAGGGAGCTAAAAAACCTCGGCATGTCGAGGTTTTTTAGCTCCCCACTTTGACAAATCGCACGAACAATCCCCTCTCCCTCCGGGAGAGGGTTAGGGTAAGGGCAAGATTTTTACAAACTAGCCAAAGCCGCATTAAAGGTCGCACTGGGGCGCAAAGCAGCAACTGCTTTTGCATCATCCAAACGATAGTAGCCACCTAAATCAAATGGTTTACCTGAAGCCGCTTTTAACTCGCCAACAATTTTCGCTTCATTCTCAGTCAGCGTTTTTGCCAAAGGTGCAAATTCTTTTGCCAACTCGGCATCATCGGTTTGCGCAGCTAGGGCTTGCGCCCAATACAGCGCTAAATAGAAGTGACTGCCGCGATTATCCAATTCACCTGCCGCACGGCCGGGCGATTTGTTGTTATCGAGGAAAGCACCATTGGCTTGATCAAGAGTTTTTGCAAACACTTTTGCTTTGGCATTGTTAGTCACGTTACCAAAGTGATCCAGTGATTCTGCCAACGCCAAAAATTCACCGAGTGAATCCCAACGCAAGTGACCTTCTTCTACGAATTGTTGAACGTGTTTTGGAGCAGAACCACCAGCGCCTGTTTCAAACAATCCACCACCGTTCATCAATGGAACTATCGATAACATTTTTGCTGAAGTGCCTAATTCCATAATCGGGAACAAGTCAGTGAGGTAATCACGTAAAACGTTACCTGTTACAGAAATAGTATCTTTACCGGCACGAATACGATCCAAAGAATATTGAATGGCTTCTTCCGGTGTTTTGATATAAATCTCCAAATCCTTGGTATCGTGATTTTTTAAATAAGTATTCACTTTCACAATTAATTGCGCATCATGAGCACGTTTTGGGTCCAACCAGAAAACGGCTGGTGTATTGGACGCGCGCGCGCGATTGACTGCAAGTTTCACCCAGTCTTGCACTGGTGCATCTTTGGTTTGGCACATACGCCAGATATCACCGGCTTCAACATTTTGTTCCAACAAAACATTTCCAGCGGTATCAGTTACACGCACCACACCATCAGCAGAAATTTGGAAAGTTTTATCGTGTGAACCGTATTCCTCTGCGGCTTGCGCCATCAAACCCACGTTGGGCACGCTACCCATGGTCACTGGATTAAATGCGCCGTTCTTTTTGCAATCATCAAGAACTACTTGATAAATACCGGCGTAACAACGATCAGGAATACAAGCTTTGGTGTCTTGCAATTTACCTTCGGCATTCCACATTTTTCCGGAATCGCGAATCATGGCAGGCATGGATGCATCGACAATTACGTCGCTCGGCACGTGCAAATTGGTAATGCCTTTATCGGAATTCACCATAGCCAATGCAGGGCGATCTGCATAAAGTGCTTTGATATCCGCTTCAATTTCCGCTTGTTTGTCTGCTGGCAATGATTTGATTTTGGTGTAGAGATCACCAATACCGTTATTCACATCAACGCCCAAATCTTTCAACACAGCCGCGTGTTTTTCCAACACAGGTGCGTAATACACCGAAACAAAATGACCAAAAATAATCGGGTCAGATACTTTCATCATGGTAGCTTTTAAATGCACAGATAAAAGCACGCCTTGTTGTTTTGCATCTTTAATTTGCTCAGCAATAAAACTGCGCAATGCATTTTTGCTGAGCACTGATGCATCAATTAATTCACCCGCCAACACTTTGGTGGATTCTTTCAATACTTTGTTGCTGCCATCTTTGGCAATCAATTCAATTTTGACTGAGCCAGCTTCTTTAATGAGTGCAGATTTTTCGCTGCCATAAAAATCATTACTGCTCATATGGGCTACGTGAGTTTTGGAATCCGCAGACCAGGCACCCATTTTGTGGGGATTTTTACGCGCATAATTTTTGACTGACAAAGGTGCGCGACGATCAGAATTACCTTCGCGCAATACCGGGTTTACTGCAGAACCTTTGATTTTGTCGTAACGCGCCTTGGCATCTTTCTCGGCATCGTTAGTCGGTGATTCAGGATAATCAGGCAGGTTATATCCCTTCTCTTGCAATTCTTTAATTGCCGCTTTCAATTGCGGAATTGAGGCACTGATATTCGGGAGCTTGATGATATTGGCTTCAGGCGTAGTCGCCAGTTGACCCAACTCTGCCAGATGGTCAGCAATGCGTTGTTCAGCAGTCAATTTATCCGGGAAGGCAGCAATAATTCGACCGGATAAGGAAATATCACGTGTTTCCAAAGCAATACCGGATGATTTTGTAAAAGCTTGAACAATGGGAAGTAAAGAGTAAGTGGCTAAGGCTGGGGCTTCGTCAGTTTGGGTGTAGATAATTTTTGAATCAGTCATTTAAAGATGGCTCCGTCAATTCATGCTGGGAATTTCCTTGCTGTCAGCCAAGGGGCCTTGTGAGCCCTGCCTTCAACAAGATGAAATCAAGAAAGAGCCCCGCCACAGGGAATCGCCTCCCGTTGCAAGAGCGCCGGCGATTCTAGCAGTTTGACGGGGACTAATACATGCCCTTGCCTTCTACTTTATCAACATCAATCCTTTCATATCGACGCAACGCTGTTCTTCCTGAAGGGCAATTCTCAAATTGCGATTAATCACGGGATTTAAAGCTCCATATTCTGTTACTGCCGCCGCCAGCCGATTGGCATTTTGTGCAGTACAGTGTGCAGGTAACATTCCGGTTAAATAGCTCGCCATAAATCGTTCGTCTTGTTCCTGATGCAACTTCGGAATATTGGCCAGTATTTTGTCAGCATATTGATAACGGTATTCCATTTGTACTGCAGGAAATAAATTCACCATAAGCAATCTTGCCGTTGCCAATTTGTATACCTGATCTTTGGCGATAATTTTTTCAAAAAACTCTGCTTTTATTTCCGGTGTCGCTCGAACTAATTCGCAAATTAATGCCATTTGTTGTCCACGATCACTGGGATCTTTTTTCTTTTCCTGATCAGCCAATTTAATCGCTTTGGCATATTGGAATAAATTCAATCTTATTAACACTGCCCAACGTCTGTCCTGATCCAGCACCAAACCTGAAATTTTTTTCCTGCCTGTCAGGATATTGTCAAGTCGTGCCAATTCTGATTTGGAAAATACCAGCTGCACATAAGCATCAAACCAGATTTTCTGGATATCCGATCCCGCTTCCGAGGCCTGTAATTCTCGCCAGGCAATAGACTCCAACATCTTTAATTCTTTTTCAAAACCCTGCTTGTTATTTTGCATCTCGATCAAATATTCATGGGCTGCACGCAATTTCGTACTCATGGCTGCAACATCGGCAGCATCACTCGACACCATGGAACTGTTGACCAACTGGATAAATTCACTCAATCGTAAACGTTTATCCAAAACCTCATCCCATAAAATTTGCCACAAATTACTGCGCATTTCAGAATCAAAAATAGCAATATTTTTCTGGACACTGGCCAATGATTTTTTGTCCAGCGCAACTTTCAAATAACCCATATCATTCACATTGGGGTATACAAAATCCGGGCACGCCATACTCTTTTCTATCGGCATTGAGGTTTTTTCACCCGAGTATACAAAAGGAATGACAGCCGTTTGATACACCGCTTGTTGATTGGCTGATTGATCTATTTGATAAAATCCCAACTCAATTTTTTGTGATCGTAGAGTTGGATTTTCCGGAGTTGCAAATTGCAACACAGAAAATGAAGACAAAGGGGCAACATCCTGATTGTCACCACAGGCGAACTCCACCTGAATGGTATTCAAGCCTGCAAGATAGAGCCATTCCTGTGTCCAACCAGTCAGATCCTGATTGCTTGCCAAAGCGACTTCCGCAATAAAATCCCGAAGTTCAGTATTACCGTAACTGAATTTTTTTAAATAATTAGCGACTCCTTTTCGAAAATTTTCTTCTCCGGCAAAATAAGCCAATTGCTTTAATACCGAAGCACCCTTTCCATAAGTTATGCCATCAAAATTAGTAAAGGCCTCTGCTGTATTGGCGACCGGCAACTCAATCGCATGCGTAGTGACTTGCTGATCAGCGGTATAAGCCCACTGTTTCATATTGTTATAAAAAATTCGCCATGCGTCTTGCTTGAATTCACTGTTTTTTGATTGCTGTAAATAGGACATATAAGTTGCAAAACTTTCGTTCAACCACAAACCATTCCACCAATCCATAGTCACCAGATTACCAAACCACATATGCGCCAATTCATGTGAAATCACATTGGCATGACGGAAGCGTTCCAAACGGGTTTTAACTCCACGCCCGACATAAATTTCATTAAAGGTAACGGCACCCAGGTTTTCCATTGCACCCGCATTAAAATCCGGCACCACCAATTGATCGTATTTACCAAAAGGATACTCAATTTCAAAATACTGGTTATAAAAATCAAAACTTTGTTGTGTAAACGTAAACCATTCTTTTGCATTCACATATTGCGCAAGCTCTTCCCTTGCAAACAGACGTAACGGTATTTTTCCTGCTTTGTCTTCCCAAATTTTATAAGGCCCTGCATGCAGGGGGAAAATATAAGAAGGGATTTTCGGTGTTGCCGGAAATAGCCAACGTTTTTTTCCATTTTCGTCATTGATTGAAGATTCACGCTGTGCCGATATCACCTGCCAATTAGCTGGCGCCAAGACTTGTAATAAATAAGTCGCTTTAATATTCGGCTGATCAAAATGCGGAAACATTTTGTTGGCGTTATAGGGTTCAAAATTGCTGTATAGATACACATTGCCCGTTTGCGGATCTTTATAATGATGCAACCCATCACCGGCTTTGGAATATTGCCGTTCAAATTCAATACGCAAGGTATTTTTTTTGCTGGTAAAAATCTCCGGCGCCAATTGAATGAAATATTGCTCATACGCAAAATTAACCGCCGCATCATTTAGATAGACCGCATTCACTTTTCCAGAATTAAAATCCACAGTGATAGGAGAGAGATTGTTATCCGCCAAAGTAAAATCAATAATAACTTCACCCGAATAGGTTTCGGTTTGTGCATCCAGATTAATTGTCAGGCGATAGCTGACATCGGAAATTTGCCTGGCACGCATTGCGGCATATTCCTGTTCCAGATAAGGAACAACTTTGCGATCCACCCTAACCTTTTCTTGTTTGATTTCTGATTCTTGTTTGGCATCCTGTCCGGGTTGCTGACATGACAGTAACAAACCGGATGAAATAATGATTAACAAAAATCGCAACACCGGATTCATCTTTATTTTTCTCCATCAAAAAAATTACATAAAAAAAGCCGCTGACTTGCATCAACGGCTTTTTGTTTTTTTAGTGATTCAAATACCATTAATTTCCATAGCTCATCAAGCGTTGATAACGGCGTTCCAGCAAGGCTTCTATCGGCTCTTTACTCAATTGCTCAACCTGGGCTATCAAACGGTTTCTTAATGTGCTGGCCATTTCATCCAGATTTCGATGTGCACCACCCAAAGGTTCTGGAATAGTTTCATCAACAATCCCCAAATCT
>CBFGPN010000052.1:0-21174 GCA_965650675.1 uncultured Cellvibrio sp. | reverse complement strand
TTTTTTCAGATATAACTACATTATCAATATCACCATTATCAATTTTTATATTTAGATTGGTGGGGTTGGCACTATTTGATATATGATTGTTACCTTGTTTTATATATTTATCAGAATCAATGTAAGACAATTTTCCGATAGAAAACCATTTTTGTTCATATAACTCATATTTTTGTTTATCAATCTGAACTGAAGATGACAAATCAAGAGCCAAAATATCACCATATTGTGTGTTTACAGTAAACGACTGATTATTTCTATCTATACCCTGGCTTTTGTAAAAAAAATCATCGTGAGTTGACTGGTCAACGGAAGATTTAATCGAAGGCGATAACTTATTATTAACGACATTAACAGAGTCACTTTTAATCAAGCTTAAAAACAAGCTTTTTGATTCTGCATGGCTTTTTAATAAGGATTTATCATTAATAATAGCTTTTGGATTTTGATTAATAATTTGTTCCATACATAATCCTATTGGTTATCCAATATAAATTGATCATCAATTTTACGATTTAACTCGTTTTTTGTGACCTCTATTTTTTCATTAATTTTTTCTGCTTGTTTTAATATATTTTTTAATTGATTTTCCATATTGGAAATATGTGTTTCTGAAAAATTTAACTCAGCAATCAAATTTTGATGTTGTTGTTCAAGCCAACTGGCATAATTAAATTTCTGCTCTAAATTAAATACAGAAACATCTTGTGATGCTGACACCAAAAATTGGCTATCAACTGCATTCATTTCTTGACAAACAAAATCCATCTTATTTTCTATTTCAACTAATGATTTTCGCTCTAAAGACAAACTCTGCATTTGTTTATGACATTCTGAGCTCTTAACTTTATTAAATAACTCTAGAATTTCAACTTTCTTTTGTAATCTAGTGATTGACATGACTCCCTCCAATAGCTTTTTGATAAAGCTTTTCAAGTTTGCTCCATGTGACAGATCTATCCGAAAGCTCATCATCAGGCTGTTTTAAAAATGCTGAAATTTCATCTTTTAACGCAATCGCCATATCAATTTCCTTATTAGTATTTTTAACATAAAGACCCATTTCAATCATTTCCCTCGACTCTTCATAACAAGATATCAATGATTTAATTTTAGAAGCTTTTTGTTGTTGTTCTTTAGTTTGTAAAAACTTGTTCAAACGACTGACACTTTGTAATACATCAATTGCTGGATATTGCGCGCGTGAAACCAATACTCGATCCAGCATAATATGACCATCCAAAATAGACCGCATACTATCGGATATCGGCTCATTAAAATCATCTCCCTCAACGAGAACTGTATAAACAGCACTTATTGAACCCTGATCATATAGATTACCTGCACGTTCAATGAGAGGAGGTAGTAATGCCAGAGAAGAAGAAGGATATCCTCGAGCTCCCATAGGTTCCCCTATCGAAATTGCGATTTCCCTTTGAGCCATTACAAAACGCGTGATGGAATCCATAATCAACAATACATTTTTATTTTGTGACCGAAACCATTCAGCAACAGTCGTTGCAGTAAATGCTGCTTGTCGCCGCATAACGGCTGGTTCTGCCGCAGTTGCAATCACCAAAACAGATCTCTGCAGCCCCTTCTCACCAAGATTTTGCCGAATAAAATCACCAACCTCACGCCCCCGCTCTCCGATTAATGCAATTACAATTACGTCAGCTTTGCTGTACTTGGCAATCATTCCAAGCAAAGTACTTTTTCCGACACCACTACCAGAAAAAATTCCCATGCGCTGCCCTTTTCCAATTGGAGTAAATACATCGATAGCCTTAACACCCGTTATCAAAGGCTCCGTAATTGGCTCTCTGGATAAAGGGTTGATGCGGACACCATGGGAGTTCAAATAATCATTTGTATCCACAATCCCTTTACCATCAATTGGTTCCCCCAGAGGGTTTATTACACGCCCTAACAACTCATCACCTACCGGAACAGAAAAAACATCTCCCGTTGGAGTAACCGTACTATCCAAACATAAACCTTCAATATCACCATACGGCATTAAGTACATTGTATGTTCCTTCAAACCTATGACCTCGGCGAGGCTTATCTTCCCTGTACGCGAATGTTTAATTTCAACAAGCTCTCCATGCTGCACTTTACAACCTGATGCTTCCAGCACAACGCCATTAATCGCCGTCAACCTACCCAATTGGGGGGTTAATTGTAATTTGTCCAACATCAGTCGATATCGATTAGCTTGCATGCTGCTCTCGTAAAAGCTTGATAAATGCTGCACGCAAAACATCCAGCTGATTAACAAAACCTATTTCATAAAGGGAAGCTATTCCATCATCCAGAACCATCTCACCATCCGTTAACTTCTCATCCACCCTCAAGCAATTTATCCAAGTTGAATCTACAAAATTCTTTTTCAAAAACCTCATTTCATTTTCAGAAACTTTTATTAAAACCCTGGAATCTGCAGATTTTTTCTCCAGTACCTCATGAATATTTTTGTCAATAACTTCCTTATAAATAGATGCATCGCCAATTATTTTGTAAAGACTTTGCATAGTTAGTTCAATCACCAGCTCATCTAACATGCTGATATCTTCAGATATTTTATCTTGATAAGATTTTTTAATCGTTGTTACCAAAGCATCAAGTTTTGATTTTTCATTATTTAAAACGTCCATATTTTCATTAAAAATTTTTTCCAATTTATTCTTTTGTAAATCAAACTCGACTTCAAGTTCCTGTTGAACGCGTTTTTTCAGGCTATTTTTTTCATCTTCGATAATTGAAGCAATTTCATCTTCAAATAATTTTCGCAACTCTGATTTTTTAATATCTGCATTGTTCTCAGTTCTATCAACGTCATTCGTCGAATGAGCATCCGATTTCAAATCGAGCCGACGACTAATTCTGGAAGAATTCATAAACCCCTCTATTCAAACAAAACAGCATACAATTTGGAAGGATAAGCCAAATTGTCCTGCCTCATCAAATCAATTTTTTCGCGAAGACCTTCCCATTCATTTTTGTCGGCAGACTGCATAACTTCACTGAAAATATATTGTCGTTGAGTTAGCGTTAACTTCTTTAACGATGGAAATTTTACATCAAGCTCATCAATATATTTCTGTAATGCTGCAGGCAATGCATTCATATCGGCTGAAATATATCGCCGCTGTTTAGAGTTCAAAAAATATACCTTTAAAGCCAATTGCTTTAGTTCAGTATTCTTATCTTTCATGATCCATGCATCCAGTCTCTTATCTCCTGAGACAAATTATTTAACTCTACTTGACTTATCTCTGACTTATTTTTTCTAGCTAAACTCATGAAGATAAATAGAAAAGATATAAAAATTAACCCCAGTAAACCAACCAAAATCCAATGAATATTTTCATTGAGATGACTTGTTGAAGTATTGGACACCTCTGGCTTCCTGGAGGTTGAAAGGTCAGCCAATACTGGATCATCGGAGGGGTACAGCTTACTACTAACAAACAACGAAATTTTGTCACCTCTGGATTCAATCATCCCCAAACTATTAAATATCAACTTTGAAATATTTTCTTTATCAACATCTGATAAAGATTTATTAATTACGACCCCCACTGTTACTTTTACAATATCACCCATAGGGTAAATAATTTCCGATCGTTCCTTTGAAAAAACAAACTCTTCTTCGTTAGTTTTATTCATTTGTGGAGTAGCCGAAACACCTGTTTCAACTACAGTTTTTTCTGAATTTTGCCTTTTGATCAAAAATCCTTTACCTGTATTCATATCAGGATAATAATTTTCTTCCACCGTAACCTTTTTCTTATTATCAAGGATCACATTTACTGAAACTTTATATTCATTCTCATCAAGAATACCCGCCAATAAATAGGCAATTTGTTGGGTATATTTTTCTTCTATACCATAAGCATCTTTTTGGGGAGTGTCTGCGCTATTGGATGAAAGCACTACGCCGGTGTCCGTTACTATTACCACTTGCTGAGGCTCCAAATTAGGTACAGCTGCCGCAACAATTTCCTGAATACCGCGCACATTCACTGAATTTAGTGTTTGCCCGTTGTGAGGAGTTATCACAACTGATGCTTTAGGAGGTTGTTTACGATCTTCAAACAAAGAATCTTTTTTAATAGTTAAGTGCACTCTGACATCTTTAATTCCTTTTAACTTTTTGACTGTTCTTGCAAGCTCTTCTTCCATACCACGTTGATAATTAATATTTTGTGCAAACTCCGAAAGTCCATAATCACTGGAATTAAAGATTTCCAGGCCAGCAGATTGCTCTTCAGGTTGTCCATTTTCAGCCAACATTATCTGTGCTTTCTTAATATCTGTCGATTTTACCAAAATAGCATTTTTGGTAGAGTCCAACTTATATTCAATATTCTTTTGATTAAGTAGTAAGAGAATACTTTGTTGGGATGATTCAGACACCGGGTTCGGAAATAACAGAACCCATGCAGGTGACATTAACCACCAAATAATTGCAACAAAGCACAAAATAACTGCAAAACTTCCTGCCAAAATAATAGATTTGTTGTTCATGATATCTCTGGCTTCACAATTGAATACGTGTAATTTCTTGATAGGATTCAAGCAACTTATTTCTGATTTCTACTGCCAACTGAATTTCTGTTTTTGCTTTACCCAATGCAATCATAATTTCATGCACAGGAATATTTTCACCTTTTATGTAAGCCTGCATCAGGCCATCGGATTCTTTAACAGAGTGATCAATACTATGTAGTTTTTCACTTATCATGTTGAAAAATGAAGAGGGTTGATCCGCCTGCGAAACATTGCTTCCCATTTCAATGAAGCTTGATGATTGCGCAACAGAACTAATGGGCGCTAAAGATTCTATTGTCATCACTTACTCCCTATTTCTAAAGCAGCTTTGTTCATTTGACTATTCACATTATAAGCTCGTACATTTGCTTCATAAGCTCGTGTTGCAGATACTAGACTCGCCATTTCATGTGTAGGATCTATATCAAACTTATAAACATAACCGGATTCATCTGCTTTTGGATTTTGTTTATCCAATAACGATTTTATTTTTAAACTATCCTCGTCTTGTAGAATTTCAGTTTTATCCACTCGCATGGAATTCGCAAAAGCTTCTGCTTCAAGCAAAGATGAAAAACTAATATTTGCCAGCGAAATTTTCAATGCTGCCAGCTCCAGCCTGCCGCGTTCGAAATCCATACCCTGAGTAGCGATTGCAGAGATAGATTGATTAGTCATTTATTTTTCCCCCCGATAACCAGATCCATTAAACCAAATTTCTTTTGTATCGTTTGCGCTATAGTTTGGTAGCGCAATTCTGCATCCGTCATACGAGCAACCTCCTGATCAAGGTTAATTTCGCCACTAATTTTATCATCGACAATTGAATTCTTATCGATAGTAAATTGGGTTTTTAATTCGTCTGTACTACTTCTTTCGGCGATTTCCATTTCTGCCAATAATTTTTCGAAATTAACTTCTTTACCCTGAAATTGAGGATTATGTATGTTGGCTATGTTAAATCCTGACACCTCAACTTTTGCCCTTTCTGCCATTAGGCCAATTTTGGCTATATCAATGATTGAAAATAAGTTGTCCATAATTATTACTCTATGACTAAATCTGCATGTAACGCACCAGCTGTTTTTACCGATTGCAAAATCGTAATTATGTCGCGTGTGCTTAAATTAATTTTGTTTAGCGCAACAACCAAATCAGATACCGTCGTTCCTTCCGGTAAGCTTAATGGCTTGCCATTATCTTCCTCCACCGTTAAATCCACTTCCGGAATAATAACGGATTGCACACCCGAACCACTGAAAAATCCATTAGTAGGCTGTGATGCGGTATAGCGGGTTTTAATTTCTATTTTTAAATTTCCGTGCGCAATACTGACCGCCCCAAGAACAACATTACTACCCGCTACAATAGTGCCTGTTCTTTCATTTATAACCACTTTTCCTGATGCATCAGGTTGCACCACGACACTTTCCAGCTTTGAAATAAATTCGACTTTATTTATTCCCTCCGGAACTTCAAGCGCCAATTTACCGGGATGAACAGCAGATATGCCTCCGTTAAGACCCTGCGCTTTAATAGCTGATACAACTTTTGTTGCAGTTGTATAGTCTGGTTCATTCAACACCACATGAATTTCTCGAGACAAACCGGTTAGATCGGCGATTGATCTTTCCATTGTCGCGCCCTTGACAACTTTACCAACAGTTGTGTGATTTTTGCGGTAAGCATTATTATCCTGCTCAAAGTTATAACCACCAACGCTCAACTGCCCCTGGGCAAAGCCATAAATTTTTTGATCCACACCATAGAGTGGCATTAACATTAAAGTGCCACCACTCAAGCTTTTGGCATCACCTATTGATGAAACTGCAATGTCAAACTGGTCGCCACGTTCAGCAAAAGACGAAATTTTAGCTGTCACCATGACTGCAGCCACATTTCGACTGATAATATCTTTTTCATCCAACATCAATCCAAAATTACTCAAGGTATTTTTCAATGATTGAATTGTCATTTTGTTACGCGTTGAATCACCTGTTCCACTTAACCCTATCACCAATCCATATCCTATAAGAGACAGATCTTTTTCATCTTGAATTCGTGCAATATCTTTTAGTCGAACACCATTTGCGTGAACTGTAGAGCACAAACTAATAAAAAATACTGATGCTATCGTTAAAAATATTTTCACAATAAACCCAACCAATTAAAGAATCTGAAAATAATATTTTGTTTTTGAGCTTCACTAATAGAACCATCGCCGGCAACTTCAAGTTCAACATTAGCAATTTGATAAGAAAATATGCTGTTATTTTTCGAAATATCACTTGCACGAATAATTCCACTCACCACAATACGCTGCTTTTCACCGTTAATAGTTAAATCTTGAGTACCCTTAATTTTCAACATTGAATTTGGCAAAATTTCTATAATGGTTGCACTCAATTGCGTCGTCATTCTTCCCCGGCGGCTGGTTTTGCCTTCGCCCTGATTATTTGAGTCCACACTCATGCCCACAGATTTCGCATCAGCATTTTCATTAATACCTGCGGATATGCCCGTGTTTTTCTCTACCCCAGTACCTGCAGCCGCCTCAGCAGTTGTTGATTCCACAACTATGACGATTACAGGCTCACCTAGTGAATACGATTTAACATCACTAACTAATGCTTGATAGTTATCAAGATCCAGATTTTGTGCGCTGGCATAAATACCAAAAAAGATGAATACGAAAAAACTAAATTTGAACATAGACATTTTCTTTTCCTTTCACTACACCCGTAAGAATTGCACCTGTTTCAATAACCCTCACCTTAATGACATCTCCCTCTTTATCAGCAGACTCCATCGCCTGACCTTTTGCTTTTATCTGTAAATCTCCCGATATAATCAACAAATCAATCGTTTGTCTTTGAACAATTAACTTTTTTGATTCCAAATAATCCAAAAAAACTATTTCATTTTTTTTGATCGTCCTGTTTAGCACCTGATGCCCCATGGGCTCTTGTAAAAACTCTTTCAACCCAATAAACGGAGCCACATTCATTTTTTTTAATGTCAATTCGTCATTACTTATAGCTTCACCTTTATATATTTTATTTTTAGCAACCCATACATATCGAGTTGCATCCACAGAAAATAAATAACAGCTTTTCATTAAGCGATTATCGTCTGTTATATCTACCCTTAATCGTCCAGCCATAATATTGCCAACAACAACTGGTTGTATTTCAGATGTAGCCTCAACCGATTGACGATTTAGTCTAATTGCTGTAAGTCGAAGATCATCAAAATCCGATTGCACTTGATCACAGACTTCCGACTGCCATAAATCATTATCCGATTGCAAAGATAAGTTTTTACAATCGATGACCAGACTTAACACGCCAACCAAATAAATCGAGTTCATGTTATCTTCTGAGATTATTAATGGTTTCTAATATTTGATCTGCAGTCTGAATTAATCGTGCATTCAATTGATATGCTCTTTGCGCCATCATCAAATCACTCATCTCATCAATTAAGTCAACATTCGACATTTCCAAATAACCCTGCATAAATCCTTGATCAGGTTGATCAATAAGCTGTTCTGGCTGTCCACTTTTTTCTGTTACGATATACCGCTCACTTCCAATCGCATGTAAAAATTCCGGCGCTGAAAAGTTTACCAAGGTTAACTGTCCCAACTCGATGGTTTCATCAGTACCTATATTTGCGGTAACCATACCTGTTTGCCCAATCAAAATATTTTTTGTTCCTGAGGGAATATTGATATCACTGGACAACAAAAGGCCATCGTGAGTCGTAAGACGACCATCTTGATTAACAGTTAATCTGCCTACTCGTGTATAAGCATAATCTCCGTTTTCAAGTTCCACCTCCAAAAAACCATTACCGGTGATTGCAATATCCAATGATCTACCTGTCGCTTTTATATCGCCCATTCGGGCATCAATCATGTTGGATTCAACCGTAACACCCATACCTTGAAAGTTGCCTGGTTGTCCATTTTGGGGAATAACGGACGATGTTACTAACTCACCAAAATTTAAAGACGTTTTCTTGTATCCTGGCGTTTGAATGTTGGATACGTTATGCGAAATCGTATTCAACCATTCCTGATTAGTTCGCAAACCATTTTCCGATATTTGTAGAATTTCCAGCATGATTATTTTCCTAATTGGTTAATGCCTGTATCTAACATGTCGTCATAAGCCGACATAGCCCTTTGCAGCATTTCAACATGCCGCGTGATTTCAATCATTTTTGTCATATCTGTTTCGAGATTTACATTAGAACCGGTTATTGCACCTTGCACTACTTTTGGCTGATCCGAATTTTTTAACTCACCATTAACTAAATAAACACCATTACCAAGGGATTTTAATAGCTGGGTTTTATCAATCGAAACCAACTTCAGCTTATCAACAAATTTGTTATCCATAAAAATGGATCCATCCGAACGAATCGCTATAGAACCATCAATGTTGGAAATAGGGCCTGACTCACCCATCACTTTATGATTATTTAATTGCAAAAAACCATCAGGGGAAATTGAAAATCGACCATTACGCGTAATTATGTTATCCAGCCCTTCAAGAACAAACCAATCATCTGACACCATTCCAACATCTGTATTACGATTGGTAATGTTCAAGCTGCCCAATTCACGACTGTGCAATACTTCTGCAGACGTGCGATCAGTATCTGATGTCAATAAAGATAAAAAATCATTTGTTGATGTAACAGCTGCTTGCTGTAAATAACCCACACTATTGGTATTACTGGCATTTTGTGCAACAGCATCCAGACGATCTATTTGCGCACGCATAACAGATGCATAAGACATTATAGGATCAGTCATTTTTCCTCCTGCAGATCAAATTCAATAATACCTGCTGAAACCACATTCGCTTTTTCATCAATTTCGTTGATAGATATTATTTTTAATAACGGCAATGACCGTTTAATCATCTTACGCAAATATTTTCGAATGGGCGCAGCGCACAGCACAACAGGATTAATATTGGCTTTAAGCAATCGCTCAGTCTCTTTTGCAATTTTTGAAATTAGATAATCAATTTCTTTGGGAGTCAGCATGTATCCAGACTGGTCCTTAGTTACCAAGGAGTTGAGCAATTTCCGTTCAAGTCCAGGATAAAGGGTGATGACATGCAATTTCCCCTCCTGATCCATCAAGGAATCACAAATTGCTCCTTTTAATTTTTCGCGGCATTTTTCAACAAGTTCTTCCGGATCTTTAACACTTCTCGCTGTGTCGGCCACCACATCGAATATTGCGCCAATATTTTTAATAGACACTTGCTCATTAAGCAATCCTTGTAATACACGCTGTAAATCAGAATAAGTCAGTAGATTCGGAATCACATCATCAACCAATTTTCCGAGTTCACCTTTTCGTAATTCAATAATTTTTTCGACTTCATTACGAGTAATAAAGTGACTAGCGAATCTTTTACAGGTTTCCTGTAAGTGAGTCAAAAACACTGTATCAGGCTCAATTATCGTAAAGCCAACACTGGCCGCATGATTTCTTATCTCAGGGCTAATCCATTTCGCAGGTAACCCATATGTAGGCTCTCTGGTATCCTCACCTTCTATTTCTGCTCGCTCACCGCGCGTATTAATAGCCAATAAGCAATTAATATTTAACATTCCAGATGCGATTGATTCACCCTGAATATAAATTTTGTATTCGTTATTCTTTAATTTTGAATCTTTCTTAAAAACTAACGTCGGTAGAACAACTCCCAAATCTGCTGCAAGGTTTTTACGCAGTACATTAACCCTACGCTCTATTTCATGCTCTTCATTGACAAAATATTCATGCAAGGATTGTGGTAATTTTACTTCAAACGGTGCTGTCACCATTTCTTGATAATACTGGCTCGCGTCAAGTAGAGAGTCTTCCTTTTCTAAGGCCGCAGTAACATCATCAAGCAATTTAGTTTTATTTTTATATAAAATCCAAGCCACTATGCCAAAAACAGCAATCAGTATTACCACAGGTGTTAAAGGAATACCTGGAATCATAGCTGCTACCAATAATACAAAAATAACAATCATGATTGTTTTGGGGTGAGAACCAAATTGTTTTATAACCTCTACACCGAGACGGGAATCAGTTGCTGCACGGGTTATAATAATTCCTGATGCAACCGCAATAATCAGAGATGGAATTTGTGTGACTATGCCATCTCCCACAGTTAGCAATGTATATTTATGAAGTGCGTCACTCCAGCTCATATCATACTGGAAGATTCCAATCGAAAGCCCTCCAATTATGTTGATAATAATAATTATAATACCTGCAATTGCATCGCCTTTAACAAACTTCGATGCACCATCCATTGCGCCATAAAAATTGGATTCACGCTCCAATAATCCACGGCGATGTTTCGCTTCCTCGTTATCGATCAATCCCATATTAAGATCAGCATCAATACTCATTTGTTTGCCAGGTAAAGAATCCAGTGTAAATCTGGCAGCCACTTCTGCAACTCTTTGCGCGCCATTGGTAACTACTATGTATTGCACAACAATCAAAATAAAGAATATCACCAGACCAATAACATAATTGCCAGCAACAACGTGAGTACCAATAGCATCGATTACCTCCCCGGCATCACCTTGCTGCAAAATCAATCGCGTTGTTGACACATTAAGAGCCAAACGAAACAAGGTTGTCATCAGCAATAAAGATGGAAATGTGGAAAACTCCAACGGTTTTTCCGTATAAAAAGTAATTAGCAATATCAACAGTGCAATCGAAATATTTGTTAACAACAAAAAATCGAGAGCAGTAGTAGAAATAGGCACGAAAAGAATTAATAAAATCCCAATCATACCTAAAATCAGCACCAGATCTTGAGCACCTGTAGTGGCAAAACGAAATAAATCACGCATTACTAAACACCTTGCTTCCTGGCATTTTGATTAATTCACGATAAATTTTGGCAACATTAAGTTGTTGATCCAAGGGTATAGGATCATTGACTTCACATTCTTTGTATAGCGCACGGGCCAATGCCGGTACACGGACGATAGAAATGGATAGTCCAGCAGCGCGATGCATAATAATTTTCGCAAGAAATCCTTTTCCTTTTACCAACACTTTAGGCAATGCCATGGAATCAGACCTGTACTGTAATGCAACGGCAACATGCGTGGGGTTGGTAACGATAACATCAGCATTTCTCAATTGTGATAACCCCATAACATTGCGCATTAATTTTTGTATGCCTCTTTTACGCTTATGTTTTATTTCAGGATCTCCTTCACGGCGCTTATATTCATCTTTAATATCACGAGTACTCATACGCATTTGTTTGGCAAAATCACGCTTGCTATACCAAAGATCCAAAATGGCAAACACAACAAAGACAGCCAAAAACGTTACAACAACTAAAGTTAACGCTGACTTCCATTCCAGTAATACATTATTAATTGTAAGATTTTGAGTAAATAACAATCTGTTATTTAATTGATTCCAAACAAAGACAAATGCACCCGCAAAAAACACTAACTTCAATATCAATTTGATAATTTCAAATAAAGATTTTCGTGAAAATATTCTTTTAAGACCATTAGCAGGATTCAGTTTCGAAAAATCAAATTTTAATGGGAAAAGTGAGAATACAGGCCCAGCATGAATCAAGCTGGATATTATTGCTGCCATTATGCCAACTAAAATAACCACTCCCAATGTACCCAATATATCGCTTAAAAAATGTTTAAGAAATCCGCTCATCATAGCTGTCGATTGCACTAACTGATTGGTATTCGATAACCACAACCGGGTATTAGCAACCAACACCTGACCCAAAACTGGCAAGACAATAACAAATGCCGCCAACATTGCAATCAAGCTGACAATAGAAACAAACTCGACACTCTTTCCGACTTGACCTTTTTTTCTCGCTTCAGCTAATTTATAAGGCGTAGCTTCTTGCGATTTATCTGCTTGATTCTCCATTATTAATACTTCCGCAAATGATCCCAAGGCGTTGTAGCCTGTGATAACAAATAATACAGACTATGACCGGACAATTTAATAACCAACGCCAATACTATTATTCCAATCATAATTTTTAATGGAATAGCCACAAAATATATTTGTGCTTGAGGCATGGAACGGGAAATTAAAGCCAGAATGACATCAACCAAAAACAATACAATAATAACCGGGCTTGCAACAATAAATCCTAAAATAAAAATGCCCGAAATGGATTTAAAAAAATCGGCATCAACTTGATAAAAAGCCATAGGCGGTGCATAACGAAGCAACTCACTAAAAAAGTACAAAAACTCGTAGTGCAAATTGGTCCCAAAAAAAGTAGCTACCAGTATTAGACTCAGTAATGTTCCAACGGGACTGGTAGTTTGAAAATTGACAGGATCGAAAGTGGCGCCAGCCGATATTCCCATCTGCACATCAATCAGCTGTGCAACCATATGCAGCGAAGCATTAGCAGCATGGAATCCAAGAGATAAAACAATACCGAGAAAAAACTCAGGGATTAAATAAAACCAATGAAAATTTTCTGGCAAGACGACAGATGCTCCCAAACTGAAAGCAATAATTACAGACCAGGAAACAGTTAGTAAGGTGCGCACCAAGAAGGGAATATGCGAAAAAAATATTACCGGGGCTATCAGTGTGATCGGGGACAAGCGGCAAAATATACATGCAATTGAATAAAACAGATCCATCTCATCCAGCCGCCTGAAGAATTGTACTCCGCGCATACTCAACCAATTCTGCCATCATCCATGATCCCAACACCAAAAGGGTTATCACTGCCGCAATAATTTTGGGAATGAATGTTAAGGTCATTTCTTGAATTTGAGTTGCGACCTGAATAATACTAACCAGCAAGCCCACGACCAAGCACACCAAAAGAAACGGAGCCGCAATTTTTGCAGCTGTCAATAACATGTGGTTGACTAATTCCAAAGCAACATCTTGGTTCATAGTCCTACCTGCATTTTGGGTTCCATATACTCCATTTCCACAAACATCAACAATTTTTATAATTAATAATCAGGCACATAACTTTGCTGTACCCACGCGGCACTTTTTACCAGAGCTAATTTCGATTAGCAATAACAAAAAAATCAAACTTCACACAAGGTACTTGAAATAGTAACCATAACCCACTGTTACATATCGTAAATTTGTAAAATTAAATTATTTTTTCTTCAATTAAAACTTTTAAATGGAAATCGATAGATTTTGCCAAGCCAATCTGGCAGAGGGAGTCTATATCCGACTGTTTAAGTATAAAATTTGCGAGGTAGAAACTCTTTAAATCAGAGCCATGCTGTGCCAGAAAGAAATCTCTTGCCTCAAGATGTAGCGGGTCTATGAACTCTCCAGCTCGCGGGTGCCCCAACCAATCATCCGAAAAATTACCCAACCTTTGATATTTTTTAACAAAATCACTTAAGCGGGCACAAGGAAAATGCAAAATAATCGGATCTGAATGCCTACCCATTCTACGATGGCCGTCTCCTATAATGGAGTGTACATCATAAAACTCAATTTTATTGCTATACGTACTTACACAAGATTTACCGTTTTGGTAATACAAAAAATACTTTTCTTTCATCCATTTATTTTTCATAAAAAATTCTTTTTGATCGTCGGTATAAAACCAATAACGATTTTTAAAATGATTTATTTTAAAATAAGAAGAAGATGCATAAATATTAATTGATTCAATATTCGTTGAAATGGATTCATAATTAAGATAAGTGACTGATCGAATACAATTGATCTGCAAATCTGCAAAATATGTAAAAACATCATGACCATTTGGATAAAATAATTCGTCCAGATCAATATGTAAAACCCAATCAACACCTTGGGCCTTTGCGAGATAAAAACCTACATAAAAATTTAACTCCTGACGAACCATAACTTCCCTATCAAGCAACTTCTGTTTTTCGCTTCCCAATTCGAAAAAATATTTATCCCATAATTTCCTCAAATTTTCATCTTTTAAAAAAACATTAACCTCAGGATGTTTTTTGATCCGATTAAATGTTTCCAGACTATTATCATCTACAAAAATATAAAAATACTTAAATCCAATTGCCTGATGATAACGAATAAACGCATCAATAGAGTCTTGAGCATCTGCAATTGTAGTTATTATACCCAACTTTAACATACAGCCTCCCAATATCGAGAGGCGCACTATAGCGAAAACAATTAATAAATCAAACCCGCCAAACGATTATACCAACCTGACAATCTTCTCCAATTCTTGATCTATCACTACCAAATAATGTATCAACCTTGCCGAAGGTTGCTCAATTTTTACTAAAATATCCCTTTCTTTCTTTAATAAATCAAATTCTTTTAGATCCAACATAATAAGTGCATAGTCAAGTCTGGATGCATGATCATCCGAAAATAGTTTGAGTAATTTTTGTAAATAAGATGCCGCCATTTTTTTATCGCCCAGGCTAAGCTCAACCAGAGATAGGTGACGTAATACCGAAGAATCCTGCTGATTGATCACATAAGCATTTAATAATGCGTTTTTTGCATTGCCATAGTTTTTCATCAACAACCAGCAAATTCCCAGTTGTAATAATGCGTTGAAATTTCGAGGATCGGCATTCAATACTGCCTGATAAATTTTCTCTGCCTCAGTAAAACGATGCTGCGCCGCTATAGCAATACCGAGATTTACCGAAAACTGTGTATTTTTTGGTTGCAGATTATGTGCACGCCACCATGCGTATTCAGCCTGTTGATACTTGCCAATCAGCAAATTGATGCGTGCCAGATTATGCCAATTTTGTGGATCCTGTTGATCTACCTGAACAGCTTTTTCCAACAATTCAATTCCTTTGGTTTGTTCACCTATTGAAAAATAAATTTGCCCCAGATTGGACATTGCAGTGGCATAGTCAGGTTTCAATTGGGTCGCTGTTTGCAAATGGTCAATTGCATTTTGCCATTCACCTTTTTGTCCATACACGAAACCTAAATTATTATGTGCAGTAGCGTGATTGGCATTTAAACTCAATACCGCTTTGTATGCACTTTCTGCCGCCGATAAATTTCCACGTACATGAGCTTGTACTGCGGCAGTGAGTTGTTCATCAATCAGCATGTCCATCAGGCAATCCTCTCGATTAAACCACTTAATAATTGATCTGTATCTATATCAGGCACTTCAAATACTATGTCGTCCGTTGAAATATCAAAGGGTTCGCCTTCGTGATAATGAATCGGTAAACGAATGCCGAATCGATAATCAGAACCAAACGTATAAGATGCAAATTCCCAACGATTATCGTAAACCTCAAAACCAAGTGCACGCACACTGACATATCCACCAATATCAAAAGTGAAACTGGGTTGTGCATGCACAGCAAGCTCTGCCGTGATATCCAAACCGGTTGCCGGTGTCCAATCAACATGCACACCCGCTTCTGCTGCCCCTTCAATTCCGAGTGTACCGCCAATATCCAAACCACCGGTTGCACTGGCACCGGTAATACCCAAACCGATTCCCGCACGAACCGATAATCGCAAACCAGCATTCGCGGGAATATTTAGATGTGCATCACCCGTAATGTGTGTGTCTTCTTCATGTGCGGGGTTATATTCAATTTGCAAAGTCAATTGATCAATTACACCAGGACCAATACCCGCCGTCGCACTTAAACCACCACCAACTTCTGCAACAATGCCGGGAAAAATCGGGGCTTGTACTGCGATATTAAAAATCGAACGATTAATTTCCCGACGCGCAAAAATTTCCAATTCATCAGGCAATCCAATTCGACCAATTACGGTAATCTCTCCATTGGGAGAAAAACGAACACCCGCTGTACCTTGCAACCATGGAGCAATTTGTATTGTTAATTCACCATCACCAAACACCACCAATTCATTATTTTCAGATGCAGTTTCTGCAAGTGTTCCATCTTCATTGACTGTACGATTGGTAACACCCGCATGAATTTGCCCTGACAACATTCCTCGCGAATAATCAGCAGTGACTTCTGCGGTGAAAGCACCATCGTTGTAATCCACAATTAAATTGGAATTAATTCCGGGAATATCCGGTTGCGCTTCACCGTGTGCTGAAACTGCATAACCGGAACCATCCGGTTTTTCTTGTACACGTGCACTGATTTGTCCGCCGCGAATTCCGCGGCCTGCACGGAGATTGAATTCACCTGCGATGATCATTCCTTCTTCTTCGTTATGTGTAATATCAATGGTTCCATTTTCGACACCAGGAACACTGAGCGTGGCTTCACCGTGCGCACGAAAACCTTCTTCGTCAGAATAAGATAAATTTACTGTTGCAGATTCAATACCACTAATTTTTCCACTCGGGATAACTACTTGACCTCCTACACTCCAATGTCCATGATCATTTTCGTCGAAAATATTTTGCCTATAAAATGAAGCCTCTACACTTGCGTCTATGCCATTAAAAAGTCCTTCCTCGAAATTGAAACGACCAGAAAGTCGCAAGCCATTCCCAGTTGATAAACTTGCTTCAATATCGCATTTTCCAATATTTTCAATTTCTATACCTAAATCACCTTCAATTCCCAATCCATTTTGTGAACTTGCAAATAGTGTTACTGATGCATGATTAACGACAAATGGACTAGGAACATTTATTTCTGAAGTAGAAAAAGTTTTTTGAACTCTAATGTCAGCTCCTTCCACAATGACATCAATATCGGCTCGATCGAACAGTGGCACACTAGGTAATAGTTTTCCCCTAGCAATAAAACCTCGCTCAGGATGTAAATCTACGTCTAAAACTCGAATTGGACTTAGCCCAGGTAAAGAGAGTGAATTAAAAGCTGCTGAAGTAGCTCTGGTAACTGTATCGCGCCTCTTAATACGAAATAAATTATTTCCCAGACCTGGAATACCTACTGGTAACTTTTGGAAATATAAAAATAAATTGGGGTACTCAGCATGTGGTGTTGTGTCTCTGCTAGAACCTGCGCTATAACCATTTACTTCAAGGCTCGCTGTATCTCCTGTGATCTGTAACGGACCAATTGGTGTAACTCTAGGAAAAATATCTTCAAATGGACCAGCTCCTTCGGGAGCATTTTTGGGTACCCCCCCGGTTTCAGATAGGAACAATTTTGGTGCATAGGACTCTGGCGCAAGTCTCGCCAAATCGTCTGGTGACAGCTCTCGAAAACCATTTAAATGCTCACCATTACTAATAGCTGCAAATGACCAAAAAATATTTTCGTTAGGTACAGGCCTTGAATCTGAAATAGTATTAGTAAACGCGACACTATAGTTACTTCTTATTTCCCGATAATCAGACAAAATGCCTTTGTCATTAAAAAGCTGGATGGCCACTCTGAGACGCTCATTAATATATCGATCAACTAACCCTCCAGACGTTCCATTTGCACCTCGTTCTAAAAGTTCATAATTCCTTTGAGGATCTTCAATCATCGCTTTTTGAGAACCATCGCTTTCAGCTCCTAACTGGTCTTCCAAACGATGATCAACTTGAAATGTTGCACCTGAATCGTCTACATCATCCTCAGATTCAGCTACTGCTGTATCTGCAGGTATCGCAGAAGCAGCACCTGCAAGAGCAGGTATAGCTACTGTATGTCTGGAATCCCAAAACGGTAATACAAATTTTTTCGTCAAATCTCTTTTGTTTCCAAATAAAAAGAAATTAGTTACCCTCGTAGATTGTAAAACATGAAATTCAGTTGGATTAGAATCAATAGTATTGTTTTGAATTCTCGATATCGGAACAGGGGTCGCCCGAAAATAACGGTTCCAATTTCTAACTTGAACAGTATTACGCTCTTGCCGACGAACATATAGAGGTTCACTTTCCGTCGCTTCATACAAATCTCTATGCCGATCCATTTTAAAATCCGGTACTCTAACACTTGAAATTTTCAATTTCTTAGGGCCGGGAGATTCATTGGAATTAAATTCGTAGCTAATACCATTATCAGATCCAACAAATATTCCCGAGCCGGCTGAAGTTTCTGTAACCTCCCGCATAATCTTCCTCGTCACCCCACTCCCCTGCTGCACCACATGTGTCAACTCATGCGCTAACAATCGTTTACCTTCTGTAGTATTGGGGGCATATTCACCAGACGCAAAAAATATATCGCTGCCAACAGTAAACGCACGCGCACTTAATTGTTTGCAAAGTGCATCGGCGGCAGCATCGTTGTGAATACAAACGGAAGCAAAATCGTGACTGAATTGGGTCTCCATTTCACTGCGCACATCTTCCGGTAATTGAGTGCCCTGACCTTTTAAAGATTCGATTTGTTGTTCAACTTCAGCGCTCACACCGTTTTCATTTTCTGGATTTGCAGTTTCTGGCGCGGATGATTCTGTTGTAGCATCACTCGCAACATTGTGCATTTTTGCTATGGATTCATCCGGTAAACGTGAAATTTTTGTTTGCAGGGATTGTGTGTTACCCAAGGTTTTTTCCGGCTGACTATTTCCGGGATTTACGGTTTCACAGGGCGTTGAATTATTGGCTGGTGAGCGACTGACGACCTCATCCGCAACACGATCAGCTTCCTGTTCATGTGTATCGCCCGGAGTACTAACACTTAATTTTGTTTGCAAATACGGCGCTGGCTGTAAGGTATTTTGTTCAGATGATTTTTTCGCAACTTTTTTTGATGCCTGAGTAGAATCCTCAGCTACTTTTGAGCGATGAACATTATTATCAGATGAGGCTTTTTTACTTAATGGTTTCACTGCAGACATAATGATCCCCGCTTAATCACAAGGTCGCTGTAATTTGCGCTGCCAATTTGGGTGGAATAGGTTTTCCGGATTTACGATATTCAGTGGCCAATGTACGCAGCAATAATGCGTAAGGCAGTGCAGAATCTTTTGCATAAGGTAAATCTGCTGCTGCTGCCAAAACCGCATTGCGAATATAACCGCCGGTTAAATCACACAAGCTGGCCAATTGACGGCAATATTGCTCTCCTGGACTGCGATTGCCCAAATGCGATTGCCAAATGCGTGTACGTTCTTCCAGTTCCGGAGAATTGAATTCGATAATCATATCGAGGCGACGCATAAATGCTGAATCAATTCTCCCCATACCATTGGTTGTCAGCAACACAATCCCTGAATATTGCTCAATACGCGACAGCAAATAATTGGTCAGCATATTGGCAAAACGCTCACCACCGGAACCTATATCATCTGTACGTTTTCCAAAAAGTGCATCAGCTTCGTCAATTAAAATAATGAAATCCTGATTGCAGGCTTCATCCATAACCCGGGTAATATTTTTTTCTGTTTCGCCTATGTATTTATTCAAAACAGATCCCAAATCCAATCGATAAAGTGGAATGCCCAATTGCGATGCAATATAGGATGCAGCCAATGTTTTACCTGTACCACTTTCTCCGGAAAACAGGGCTTTGACGCCATTATGCTGATTCGCAGAAGTTGAATGGCCTAACGCCGTAAAAATATCATCGCGATTACGACAACGCTGCAATAATCTATTCAATTCTTCATCAATTAATTTCGGAAAAACAACTGCTTTATGATGAATCTTTTGTGGTAAATGAATTGCAAGATCACACAGGGACTCAGGCGCAATATCCAATCTTGCTTGTAATATTATATTTTCCAGTGATTCATTATTCAGCTGTCTCGATAAATTGACCTGTTTCATAATTACAGGAATCATCGATGAACTCATCAACCAACGCTTTGCCAGCTTATCAGCCAAATCAGCGTCCACCCAATTTGACCAGACAGAAAATCGTTCAACATAATCCTCTTTGATAATTTTATATTCTGCTATATGAGTGGAATCCATTGAGGAAATAATTGATGAGCTGGATTTTTTATGGGCTGCGATAACAACCGAACGAACATTGATAGTGTCTGGTATCAGTGAATCATCCGATAACAAAATGGGTAACCAATCAAATGCACGACTAAACCAAAACAGTTTTTTGGGCTGTTCACACAACTTCCGATCAAGTATGACAGGAAGCAAATCCAACATTTCCGCTATCTGACAAGCAAAAGCTATAGCTTGATGAACAGGCGCATAAAGATTCAATCGGATAATTTTTTTTAATCGAAATTCCAATGAAAAAAAATCCAGTGCTGTTTTATGTTTTTCCAAATTGCGTAAAGGTTGGATATGAATCGATCCATCAAATTCAAGTATTGTGCAGAAATTACTGGTTTTTTCTGCCATGACATCTGTCGACATACAAAATTGATCGTTCACAACAACTCGACGAATATGCTGATGACTTACTTTTGGCTCCAGTAGCTCCAGCCAAATATCTTTATTTACTTGTACCGATGCCAAAGCAAGCGGCCCATCTGACTGAATTAATAATAGTTCTTCACGAACAAAAAAATGCTGGCAGATATCCGATGGGCTTAATCGAACAGAAAATAATAGCGACAATAACTCACAAATTAAATGAACTTTAGGATAGGTATTATCCTGTGGCCCCTGTAATTCCTGTATAGCTAAATTTAACCAGTAATTATTTTCAATTTCCGCACATAAAAACAATAAAAACAAATCCTGCCTGGTGATAGATAACCCGTGTAATGCCTTGCCAAGATTCACAGGAATA
>CBFGPN010000051.1:0-21530 GCA_965650675.1 uncultured Cellvibrio sp. | reverse complement strand
GGATCTATTTATGAACAAAGTGCATATTCATTTGATCATCCGTATCAGTTGTTTCATGAATACACACGCATCATGATGTTGGCATTGAGTTATTTATCGCCCGGGCATGTCACTCTCATCGGGCTGGGTGGTGGTAGTTTATTAAGAAGTTTGCACTATTGTTTACCGGATGCCCGCTTTCATGTAATTGAACTTCGTCAAAAAGTTTATGAGACAGCAAAAAATTATTTTGATATCCCGGTTGATAATCGGGTTAGCTATTCCATTCAGAATGCCGCCGACAAAATTGCGAAATTACCTAACAAAAGTACGGATATTATTTTTTCCGACATCTACGATGCTTATGGTATGAGTTCGTTACAAGTCCAGCATACATACATTCATCATTGTTCACGGGCACTTTCTTCAGATGGTTGGCTGGTGATTAATTTTCATCGACTGCCTGATATTGAATCTACTTTTTTCAAGGATATGTTGAATTATTTTGGAACCATAAAAATTTGTTCGGGAAGGCAGATGAATCATGTGGTATTTGCCGGAAAACCACTTTCCATCAATCGTTCTTTGGTATCGGAAAGAATTGCAAAACTGGAAGCCTTGATTGAACAACCTTTTCAATCTTTATATTCAAGGATGAATCGCATAGGTAAAGGTGAATAAATATGAAAACATCCACAACTTCACTTTTGCTGTATCAGCTGGATATAAATCATGCTTGGCAATGAACAGATTCTTAATTTTAGAAAATGGGGATTTTTAGTTATTCCTGGTTTTGCTCCTGCAGGATTTTGTCAGTCACTGTTGGATTTGGTGGAAATACAAATAAAACAAAAAAAATTTCCTGTCGAGTATGAAGCTGACACAGGATACCCGGGTGCACCTCATTCACGCACTGACGAAGGGGGATTAACGCCACGAAGATTATTGTCTGCTACAGAAAGAGATCCAAGATTTTTGTCTTGGGCAACTCATCAGAACTTACATAAAATACTTCAGCAATTACTTGGTGACGCTATTTGCCTTTCTCAATCGCATCATAATTGTGTAATGACAAAATATCCCAGTCACTCCAGTCGTACTGGCTGGCATAGGGATAGTCGCTATTGGAATTTTGCGCAACCCGAATTGATATCAGCTTGGCTCGCATTAACCGATGAGCGTCCGGAGAATGGGTGTTTGTGGGTTTTACCGAATTCACATCGTTGGGAAGTGGAATCATTTCAATTAGATGAAAAACAATTTTTGCGTACGGATTTTGCAAAAAATAAAGAATTTTTGGAGCGTGCAACTGCCGTAGAATTAAATCAAGGTGATTTGCTTTTATTTCACAGCAATCTTTTTCATGCTGCCGGAAAAAACACGACTGAAACGAAAAAATGCTCATTGGTTTTTACTTATCGCGCCGAAAGTAACAGGCCAAAACCTGGAAGTTCATCGACTAAAAAGCCGGATATTTTGCTGTGAGCATTCGGGTATTCGTTTGTCATTTGTGTAATACACCAAATATTGTTTTTATTTTCCGAGCATATCGCTAGGATGCTAAAACACAGTCCGACACATCAAAGACAGATTCAGGACAACATATGTCGCACAGAGCCCACTTATTTTCTTTACGTATTGGTCATGCTTTGCGTGAAAGTTGTTTTGCCGAAACTTACACGGCAACCCGTTTTAGAAAGGATTTATTAGCAGGATTAACTGTCGGTATCATCGCCATTCCCCTTGCAATGGCATTGGCAATTGCCAGCGGCGTGCCGCCGCAATACGGGCTGTATACTGCCATCATCGCCGGTTTTTTTATTGCGCTCACCGGTGGTTCACGTTTCAGTATTTCCGGTCCAACTGCCGCTTTTGTAGTGATTCTTTATCCCATTACCCAAAAATACGGTTTGGGCGGATTACTGGTCGCGAGTTTAATGGCCAGCGGCATTTTGATTGTGATGGCTTTGTTTCGTTTGGGGCGGTTGATCGAATACATTCCTGAACCTGTTACTTTGGGGTTTACCGGCGGTATAGGTGTGGTGATTGCAACACTGCAAATCAAAGATTTTTTCGGTTTGCCGATTGAAACCATGCCCGAACATTACATAGATAAAATCACCTTACTGGCGCAATCCATTCCGCAAACTCATTGGCCGAGTTTGTTGGTCGCCACCAGCACTTTAGCTGTGATGCTCTTATGGCCGCGTTTGAAGACACCAGTCCCTGCGCATTTGCCCGCCATCATTATTGCCAGTCTTTTGGCCTTGGTGCTCAATCATGCTGGTCTTGCGGTTGATACTATTGATTCACGTTTTAGTTATACAGCCGCTGATGGCAGCATCGGCAGCGGAATTCCCCCCATTTTGCCCGGCTTCCAATGGCCCTGGACACAACCCGGCGCTGATGGACAACCCTTAGTCATCACCTGGCAATTGATGCGGGATTTATTACCCGCTGCGTTTGCAATTGCCATGTTGGGTGCAATTGAATCCTTGCTTTGCGCGGTGATCCTCGATGGCATGACCGGCAAACGCCACAGCGCCAACAGCGAATTATTGGGGCAGGGCATAGGCAATGTGATTACACCTTTCTTTGGCGGAATATCTGCAACCGCCGCCATCGCACGTTCAGCCGCCAATTTCAAAGCCGGTGCCGAATCGCCAATCGCTGCAATGATTCATGCATTAGTAGTTTTACTGGGTCTAGTCAGTTTTGCATCGCTCTTGGGTTATTTACCTATGTCCGGCATGGCCGCTTTATTGTTAGTCGTTGCATGGAATATGAGTGAAGCACCAAAAAGTGTGCATCTGCTAAAAACATCACAAGCGAGTGATCGCTGGATTTTTCTCTGCTGTTTTTTTCTCACTGTGATGTTCGATATGGTGATCGCCATCAGCACCGGAATTGTGTTGGCTGCGATTTTATTTATGAAAGAAATCGCCGACATGACCCGCGTAATTGAAATCACTAAAAACAAACAATATCTGCCAGACGATTTACCCGAGCGCTATCGTGTATTTAAAATCACCGGCCCCTTGTTTTTCGCCGCCGCTGATAAAATTTTCGGTGAGCTCACCCGCTACTGCGAAAAAGATCGCGTCATTATTTTATATTTCGACAATGTCAGTTTATTAGACGCAGGCGGTGTTTCCGCCCTCACAAAATTAATCACACACTGTCAAAAACAACACACACAATTAATTCTGACCGATGTGCAATTTCAAGTGTTGCGAAGTTTGGCAAAAGCGGATATTCAGACAATTGATGGGGTGTTTCGGTTGTATCCGCGGTTGGGGGATGCAGTAAAGATTGATTAAAATTACCAAATCGTTTTTACATGGGAATAACCCAAAATTTTTTCATCTTTGGTAATAAGTGGGGCGGCTAATTTTCTTGCAGTGGCAACGATCATTCTGTCGGCAGGATCTTTGTGGAAGTCGCCGGGCAAGTGAACAGATTTGATTGCAATATCGTTATCGACTGGATAAAAGTGAACGTTTTTAATCATGGCGATTGTGGATATCCAGGAAGCGACATCCATAGAAAGAACTAATTTTTCACGCTCTACCAACAGGGCAATTTCCCAAGTTGAAATACTGGAAATAATTATTTTTCCATCTGCCATTTGCTCTTCAATTGTTTTGCGAGCAGTTTTACTTAATCGGGAATCCTGTGAAACCCACCAAATCAGGGCGTGTGTGTCCAGTACGACCATAACTCAAATTTCCTTATCATTAATATTCCAGTCTTCAATTGGCTCAAAGGGTTGATCATATTTCACAACTGTTCCTTTCAGGATTGCCAGAGGATCCAGCTCGGATTGTTGTACCGCTCTGACTTCAACGACAGGTTTGCCATGATCCGTCACAATCACACTTTCACCTGTATCTTCAACTTGTCTGAAATATTCCAGAGCTTTGGCTTTAAAGGCTGATTTGGATAATTGTTGATTCATAGATACCTCGGAATCAGAATGTGGTCACTTATACTAGTCACTTTTGCGATGGCCATCAAGATAACTAATGCTGCTCTTCAGTTCTAGCAAATCTCCCCAGCCCCCAATTCCGAATCTTCTCCATATACAAATACACCACTGGTGTAGTGAATAAAGTTAGGAATTGGCTGACTGCCAGGCCACCGATAATCGTAATGCCGAGTGGAGTTCGGAGTTCGGAGCCTTCGTTGAAGCCGAGGATTAAGGGGAGGGCACCCAGTAATCCGGCGAGGTTGGTCATCATGATCGGGCGTAGACGGGTTATGGCGGCTTGGTATATGGAGTCTCGGGAAGAAAGACCTTCTTTGCGTTCGAGTTCCAGAGCGAAGTCGATCATGAGAATGGCGTTTTTCATGACTATGCCAATCAATAAAAATAAACCGAGCATCGCAATTAAGCTGAATGGTGTATCGGTTAATCGCAATGTGAGTAGTGCGCCAATTCCTGCCGAAGGAAGCGTCGATAAGATGGTTAGAGGATGAATGGTGCTTTCGTACAAAACTCCCAGAATTAAATAGACCGCCAGCAGTACACAGGCAATTAAGATGACGGGATCTTGTGACATACCCGGCACACTTGGCCCCCAACCGGGACGACTGGTTCCTGCACCGGCAAGGTACACTTCTTTGGGCATCATCAGTTCGGCGACTTTGGTTTCTATGGCGGTTCTGGCTTGTTCGGCGGTGAAGCCTTCGGCTATGCCGTAACCAATACTTTCGGATACAAACTGGTTACTGCGGCGTACTCTGTCTTCGGCCAAACCGTAATCAAAGCTGGAAAAAGTTGAAAGCGGGACGCGTTTGCCGTCGCGGGTGATGACTTGTAACTGGTTCAAGACTTCAGGTGTGGCGGTGTAACCTGGCTCCAGTTCCATCACCACTCGATATTGATTCATCTCTTCATACATCACCGAGACCTGGCGTTGTGAAAACGAATTGTTAAGCATGCTGGCGACGGTGGACATATCCACCCCAAGGCGTTGGGCGGCTTCGCGGTCGATGGTTAGTTGGATTTGCTGTGTGCCTTCTTCGCGCACGCCATCAATCTCGGTGACTTCCTTCATCTGCTCCATAGCGGTGGTGAGTTTGGCGGCCCAGGTGTGGAGGAGCTTCAGATCGTCCGACAGCATCATGACTTCATTCTGGCTGCGACTAAACGGCGAGCTGAGGCGAATATCCTGATCGGGTCCAACCATCAACATAGCGCCCGGAATACTCGGGATTTGACGGCGAATGCGGTCAGTCACTTCCATTACCGATACACCTCGTTCGGCCATGGGTTTCAGGCTAATTCGCATCCAGGCATTGCTGACACCGTTGCCACCACCGCTCGCACCAAACACATCCTCGACGGCTGGGTCAGCCAACAAGACTTTGCGGAATTCCTGAATTTTGGGTTGCATCAGTTGGAAGGAGAAGCCATCGTCACCGCGAATCCAGCCGGTCATTTGGCCAGTGTCCTGTTCGGGCAACATGGTTTTTGGAATGGCGACGTAGAGATAAATATTCAAGCCAATCACACCCACAAGAATCAGCAGAACAATACGTCCATGGCGTAAAGCCCAATCCAGCGCGACTGAATAGCCCTGTTTAATATCATCAAAAATACCGGGTTTGTGGTCTTTGACTTTTTCAGCTTTGAGTAGCTGACCGCAGAGCGCAGGTGTCAAACTTAAGGATACGGCCAGGGAAATCAACATGGCAGCAGCAAGAGTGATGGAAAATTCGCGGAAGAGTTTTTCGACTACGCCACCCATCAATAAAATCGACACAAAAATCACCACCAGAGTGATGTTCATCGCCAACAGAGTAAAGCCGACTTCTTTTGCACCTTGAATTGCTGCTTCAAACGGAGCGACCCCTTTTTCTATGTGGCGTTTAATGTTTTCCAGTACGACTATTGCGTCATCGACCACCAGACCTGCGGCCACAATTAATGCCATCAGTGAGAGATTGTTGAGTGAAAAGCCGCAGAGGTACATTACCGAAAATGAACCGATAATCGCCACGGGAATGGCAAGTGTGGGGATTAATGCACTTTGCGCGCTGCGCAGGAAAATCCACACCACGCCCACTACCAACAAAACTGCAAGAAACAAGGTGATTTGTGCTTCTTTCAGTGTGGCGCGAATACCGGGGGAGCGATCCATCACGACCTTAAGTTGGGTGTCAGCCGGCATTAATGCACGCAGGTTGGGGAGCTGGGCATTGATGGCATCTATAGTCTCCATGATGTTGGCGCCGGTTTGACGACTGACCATCAAAGTGACGGCCGAGCTGTGGTTGTGGAAGCCGTCGGTGTAACGGTTCTCAACCGAGTCGGTCACTGTAGCGACATCTTTCAGTCGCACCGGCCCGGCATCGCCATAACGAATTACCAACGACTGATAATCTGCCGCACTGCGCAGGCTTTCATTGGTGCGGATTTGCCAGTGAGAATCTGCATTTTCAAGCACACCCAGCGGCCGCAAAATATTGGCATTGCCTATAGCATTACGCACTTCATCCAAAGCAATGCCATAGCTTGAAAGTGCATTGGGGTTAAGTTGGATACGCACGGCAGGCAGGGAAGCACCATCAATTCCCACTTGGCCAACACCTTTTATTTGCGATAGTTTTTGGGCGAGGATGGTTGAGGCAGCATCGTACAAATCACTGGGTGCCAGATTCGGCGAGCTCAGTGCCAGCGCCATAATCGGTGCCTGGGATGGACTGATTTTTCGGTAACTCGGGTTGCCCGGCATACCGGCTGGAAGTTGACCTCGTGCTGCATTGAGTGCCGCCTGCACGTCACGCGCAGCAGAATCCAGATCGCGATCCAAAGTAAATTCGACCCAGATGAATGTAGAACCCTGGGTTGAGTTGGAGTTAATAGCAGTCACGCCCGGGATGCTACCGAGTGCGCGTTCAAGAGGAGTTGCAACGGTTGATGCCATACTCTCCGGGCTGGCACCGGGTAAGCTGGCAAATATTTGAACGGCTGGGAAATCCACCTGGGGTAAAGGCGCCACAGGTAACATCCGCCAGGATAAAAGTCCAAGCAATACAATTGCCAAAGCCAAAAGGCTTGAGGCGACGGGTCGTTTGATAAAGGGTTCTGCAATTGACATGAGTTTTTGCGTAGGTTGGGGTGCAACCCCAACGCGTCCATCTATCCATTATTGCCCAAGCCCGATTGATAAATTTTTCAGGTTTTGGCACGTGGGTTAAAGATGGTCATGTTGGGGTTTGCACCCCAACCTACGTGGTTACCTCCTTTGCAATTTCAGCAGTGGGTTTGCTTACCCAACGGTCGAAAAATAAATAAACCACTGGTGTCGTAAACAGGGTGAGTAGCTGGCTGACCAATAATCCGCCCACCATCACCAATCCCAAAGGCTGGCGTAATTCGGCGCCTGATCCGCTGGCCAGCATCAAAGGGATGGCGCCAAAGAGGGCAGCAAGAGTTGTCATCAAAATCGGGCGGAATCGCATTAAAGCAGCGCGATGTATTGCTTCACGTGGGGTCATGCCCAAACTGCGTTGGGCTTCAAGGGCAAAGTCCACCATCATAATGCCGTTCTTTTTGACCAGCCCGATAAGCAGAACCACACCAATCACGGCAATCAAATCCAGCGGTTGGCCCGTTAAAAGTAGCGCCAGCAATGCGCCGACTGTGGCTGAAGGCAGCGTGGAAAGAATCGTCACCGGGTGGATAAAACTTTCATAGAGTATCCCCAGCACTATGTACATGGTGATCACAGCTGCCAATACCAACCACAGTGTATTGCTCAGTGATGCGCGAAAGGCTTCGGCTGCGCCCTGGAATCGAAGTTCGACTGCCAGTGGTAAATCCAATTCTGACTGTACTGATTCAATCGCTTTTATGGCTTCACCCAAAGAAGCGCCATCGCTCAAATTGAAAGAGAAAGTGGTGGATGGAAATTGGCTTTGGTGATTGATCAACAAGGCAGCCGGGCGTTGGGTGATTTTGGCCAGAGTTGATAACAACACCGGTTTGCCGGAATTGGATGCCACATAAGTATTTTCCAGCGCTTTCAAACCCCGGGCGTATTCCGGGTCAACTTCCAGCACCACACGATATTGGTTGGCCTGGGTAAACAGGGTGGCAATTTGTCGCTGGGCGTAGGCAGTTTGCAATGCATTGGCAATATTGCTGACACTCACTCCCAATCTTGAGGCAGCATCCCGATCAATCTCCACATAAGCTTGTAACCCGCGGGTTTGCAGATCGGTTGCCACATCAGCCAGCGCCGGTTCCTGACGCAAACGCTCCAGAAGTCGGGGTACCCACTCATCCAGCAGAGCGACTTCGGGGGTTGTCAGGCTGAATTGATATTGGGTTCGGCTAACTCTGTCTTCAATGCTCAATTCTTGTATTGGCTGGAACCAGGCTGTGATGCCGGTGATGCCTTTGATCTGTTCCTGCAGGCGGTCAATCACTTCACTGGCGTGGTTGTTGCGTTCGTGATGGGGTTTCAGGTTAATCAACAGTCTGCCGGAGTTGAGGGTGATATTGCTGCCATCTACGCCGATAAAAGACGAAAGCCCTTCAACATCCGGATTCTGCAAAATCACTTGTGCCAGTTGCTGTTGTTTTTCGCTCATGGCCGCAAAGGAGGTATCTTGTGGTGCTTCGGTAATGGCCTGGATTGCACCACTGTCTTGTACCGGGAAAAAACCTTTGGGAACCAGAAGGTAAAGTCCAGCTGTCAGGAAGATGGTTCCCAACATGACCGCCATAGCAGCGGTTTGGTGTTGCAAAACCTTGTCCAGCCCACGTCCATAACGGGCGATCACCCTTTCCATAAAATCCGGTTGGGCATCATTGTGTGCAGGTGCGTTTTTCAGCATACGTGCACACATCATAGGCGTGAGTGTGAGTGAAACTATCAACGAAATGCCAATGGCTACAGCCAGGGTAATCGCAAACTCCTGAAACAATCGACCGACCAAATCGCCCATAAATAACAGCGGAATCAGTACTGCAATCAATGAGATAGTAAGTGAAACTAAAGTAAATCCTATCTCTTTGGCACCTTTGAGGGCTGCATCCAATGGCGATTCACCTTCTTCGCGATGCCGGGCAATGTTTTCCAGCATTACGATTGCATCATCCACCACAAAGCCGGTGGCGATGGTCAGCGCCATCAGTGTGAGATTGTTGATCGAGAAACCCAGAAAATACATCACCGCAAAGGTCCCGACCAATGAGAGAGGGACAGCCAGGCTCGGAATAATAGTGGCGGGAATTGATCGCAAGAAAACCAGCGTAACGGCGACCACCAAACAAATCGCAAAGATCAGTTCTTTCTGTACATCGCGAATGGAAGCGCGAATGCTTTGGGTGCGATCACTGAGTACAGCAACATTGACTGACGCCGGCATGGTGGCCGTCAGCTTGGGCAAGAGTTGCTGGATACTGTCGGCGACTTCAATAACATTGGCACCGGGCTGACGCTGAATGTTGATCAACACAGCAGGTTGTTCATTGGCCCAGGCTGCAAGAAACCGGTCTTCTGCCCCATTTTCAATAGTAGCGATATCGCCCAATCGCAGGGGTGAACCATCACGCCAACTGATCAAGAGGTTGCGATATTCCTCAACACTGCGCATTTGGTCGTTGGCATCCAGCATGGTGGAGCGATACTCCCCATCAAAGCTGCCTTTGGGTTGATTGGTGTTGGCGGTGACTACTGCATTGCGAACTTGCTCAAGACTGATTTGGGTATTGGCCAGGGCATTGGGGTTAACTTTGATGCGGATGGCAGGTCGTTGTCCGCCCGCAAGTGTCACCATTCCTACACCCGGTAATTGCGCCAACTTCTGTGCCATGCGGGTGTTTACCAGATCGTAGACTTCCGGCAGGGCAAGAGTGTCTGAGGTGACGGCGAGCGTCACGATCGGTGCATCAGACGGGTTTACTTTGCGATAAATTGGCGGTGTGGGCAGGTCATAGGGAAGAAGATTACTGGCTGTATCCAACCCCGCTTGCACTTCCTGCTCAGCCACACCCAAATCAATTTCCAGCGAAAATTGCAGGGTAATAATCGACGCACCGGTCGAGCTGGTGGATGACATCTGCTTTAAGCCGGGAATCTGCCCCAGCCTTCTTTCCAGCGGGGCAGTGACAGTGCGTGCCATCACATCCGGGCTGGCGCCGGGATTAAAAGTGAAAATCTGGATAATCGGATAATCCACCTGTGGCAAAGCCGCAACAGGCAAAAGTCGATAGCCCAGAATGCCGACCAATAACATGGCCAACATTACCAGAGAAGTCGCAACAGGTCGCAGAATAAAGGGGCGGGAAATGCTCATGCGGCTTTCTCCATTATTCAGCCGAAGGCTGATCCATTACCTTCACATCTTTGCCATCCCAAAGGCGGTCGATACCTTCAAGAACCACTTGTTCACCTTCTTTTAAACCTTCAGTCACTGCTGTGCGGTCAGCTTCCAATGCGCCCAAAGTAATCCGGCGCATCTTGGCTTTGCCTTCTTCAACCACGTAAACATAAGTACCTTTGGAGCCGTATTGCACGGCATCAATCGGGATGGTTACTGCATCATGCAGAGTCTGCAAATGCAGGCGTGCGTTGATAAATTGATTGGGGAAAAGGCTGTCATCGCGATTATCAAACTCGGCTTTTAGCTTGAGCGTGCCGGTGGCAGTATCGATTTGATTATCCAATGTCGTCAGTTGTCCGGTTGCCAATAAATTCTGTTCGCTACGATCCCAGGCCTCGACAGCCAATGAACCTTTTGCTGTCTGTGCCTCTGCATAAGCTTTGCGCACGGCTGCCAACTGATTTTCGGGAATGGTGAAGACAATCGCGATGGGTTGGGTTTGGGTGATAGTGACCAGGCCATTACTGTCACCAGTGTTGACCAGGTTGCCCACATCTACCCGACGCAAACCGGTACGGCCGGAAATAGGGGCGGTGATACGGGTGTAAGACAGTTGCAAGCGGGCATCATCAACTTGGGCGCTGTGATTTTTCAGTGTTCCGCGTAATTGTTCAACCAGTGCTTGTTGCTTGTCGAACTGTTGTTTGGCGATGGATTTTTGCGTTAGCAGGCGCTCGTAAAGTGTTAAATCTTCTTCTGCATTCTTTAATTGGGCACGAGTTTGCTGCAATGTGCCTTCAGCTTGTGCCAATTTGATTTGATATGGCACAGGATCAATTTCAACCAACAAATCTCCGGCTTTGACCAGTTGACCTTCTTGAAAACGCAGATTCATTAAAGTTCCTGCAACCCTGCTGCGAACCGTCACGGTATTCAATGGCACTGCACTGCCTATAGCGTTGATATGCACTTTTAAATTACTTTTTGCGACAGTCACAAGATGCACGGGCGTGGGACCCATCCAGGGATTTTGTGGCGGCGGGCGTTTACCTTCAGGTGCCCGAAAACCAAAAAACCACACCAGCAATATCAACAACACCAGACTTGAACCCAATAACCAACGCTGACCACGCGACAGGCGATTTATAAAAGCAAGCATGAGTAATCCCATTAAAAAATGAATCAATGAATCGGAGGCTAGTCTGCAGTTAATCAACCCGCAATGGCATTTACATTTCCCGACGATTAGTTACAGACAAAAAGAGTTAATACCTGAAACTCTTGATGAAAACTATCTTTTTTTTCGCCAGAATGCGCGTCACGCTGGATAAAGTTAACAATATTTTTTGGATAAACCGAAATGCGGATAATTTTTTCTATTTTGACATTGTTGATTTTTGTCCAGTCGTCTCTGCTTTATGCAGATGATATTGAAGTCATTCTGGTGGAAAGCAAACAATTGGTTTCAAAGCAACCCGCCAGCCAATTAAAAAATACACAAAAAAATTTCAAACCAGGTTTGACCGAAGCCAATGATATATTGACAGGATTACCCGGATTACAAATTGATTCTCGCAGTAATTTTGCACAGGACACGCGTATCAGTTTGCGTGGTTTTGGCGCACGCTCGGCATTCGGCATTCGCGGAATTGATTTGCTTGTGGATGGCATTCCCATTTCAACACCGGACGGGCAGGGGCAATTATCCAGTGTGCAACTGAATCGCATTCAACAAGTGCAAGTGATTAGTGGTCCTATCGCCGCTTTATATGGTAATAGCCCCGGGGGTGTAATTTCATTACAGACACAAGTGCCGGAAAAATCGGCTATTAATTTACAATTCAGTCAATCCGATCAGGATCAACGAAACGCGTTAATCAATGCCCAATGGCGAAAAGACAATCTTGCTATAGCATCACAGATTAATCGCTATGAATCTGACACTGACAGGCCACATTCAGCAGCAGAACGTGAACAAGCGTCGGTTGCTGTTTATTACACAACAATCAATGATTGGGAGTGGATTATCAAACATGATGTGAGTCGCGATCCTTTATTGGAAGATCCATTAGGTTTAACGCCACAACAATTTGAACAAGATCCCTTTCAGGAAAATTCTGCAGCAATTACGTTTGATACCCGTAAAGAAGTGAACAACCAACAAAGCTCGATCAGCTTGCATAAAACCCATGGTGATACCCGTTGGCAATTGGGTGTTTGGCAAAATCAACGTGATATCACCCAATATTTGGGATTTACCGGTGATGCGTTAACTTCTGCCGGGGGTGTAGTGGATTTACATCGAAAAGTGGCAGGAGTGAATGCAACACTCACTCAGGATTTTTTCTGGTTCAATCGCGAATGGCAATTAAGTATCGGAAGTGAATTAACCCAAATGCAAGATGATCGACAAGGTTTTGTGAATAATTCCGGAACTGCAGGTGATTTGCGCCGCGATGAAAAAGGTGAAGTGAATAATCAGGATATTTACAGCCTGATTCGATTTCAACCAACAGACAATATCAACACTTTTGCAGGGGCTCGCTATAGCCAACTGGATTTTTCAGTTGATGACTTTTTTATTCGCAACAATAACAATGGTGTCATCATTAACCTGGATGATTCTGGTGATAAAAATTTTCATGAGAATGCGTTTGCAGCTGGAATTGAATATGTATTTGCAGAAAGCTGGAATTTATTTGCCAGCGCAGGTAAAGGATATGAAACGCCGACATTAACTGAAATGGCATACAGAACCAATACAACCGGGTTAAATACTGATTTGGAATCCAGTCAAAATCACCAAATTGAATGGGGATTTAATTTCAACAGCGAAGATTGGTTGTGGAAAATTTCCCAATTTACAATCAACACAGAAAACGAAATCATCGTCGATCAATCCATCAATGGTCGTACCAGTTTTCGTAATGCACAACAAACACAGCGCCAGGGTGTTGAATTATTCAACCGCTATCAATTCAATGATCACTGGCAAATCAATTTATGTTTTCAATATTTACAAGCAGAATTTACCCAGGGGCAATGGAATCATAACCAATTGCCGGGGCTGGCCAAAAAAGTCTATCAAGCCGATGTTGGTTATTCGCCTTTTGCAAATGATAATTTCACTATTCAGCTGAGCTCGGTTTATCGCGATCAAGTTGCTACTGCCGACAACAATCTGGTGTTTGCACCTTCATGGCAAGTATGGGATTTAAGCCTGCAAGGAAAAACCTTCTGGAAAAATCTGGATTGGTGGTTCAGGGTGAATAATCTCACGGATGAAACTTATGTGGGTTCGGTGATTGTTAATCAAACTAATGGTAGATCATTTGAACCGGGATTGGGCAGAAATTTTTGGTTTGGAGTTGATTTAAAATTCAACTAAACTTCCCTGTTTATTGACGCATGCCGGATACTTTATTTTGTTAAGCCAATTACCCTTATTTTTTCTAAAAGATCAATTTAGAGAGTTATTTGATCGTGAGAAAACATTTTTAATCGAAGCGGAACCCGGCGCAGGTAAATCAACCCTGGTGCCGCTTTGGGTATTGGAAAAATTACCAAAGGGAAAGCAGGTTTGGTTGATTCAGCCACGTGTCTTGGCGACTTTGGCCTTGGCCAAACGACTAACGAAATTGGCGAATGATTATTTTCAAACGCAAGACAAGTTGGGCGAGCGAGTTGGTTATCAAGTACCGTTTGATAATCGGCAATCGACGGCTACGCAATTATTGCTGATGACGCCCGGAATTTTATTGCAACAGCTTTTACATAATCCCACTTTGGATAATGTCGCTTGCATAATACTGGATGAGGTGCATGAGCGCAGTGTGAATCAGGATTTGGCATTTGTTTTTTTGCAGGAAGCCAGTATTTTTCGCGATGATTTGCAATTGATTTTGATGAGTGCAACACCTGACCCTGCATTGCAGAGATTAATTCAGCGGCGATTATTTGCATCAGGCCGACAATTTCCAGTTGAGACACGATTCTTGCCGAAAAAGAAAAATCCTCAACAACAAAAACACAATGAAGAGACTTTGGCGCAGCAGGTTTTGCGTGCATTAAATGACGTTGTTGATTGGCAAGAGCGTTGCTGTTTGGTGTTTTTGCCAGGTTGGAAAGAGATAGAGCAGTGCAGAGTTGAATTAATCAATCGTTTTCCGCGGCATAAAATTCTCTGTTTGCATAGCCGTGTCAATTCTCAAGAACAAATGAAAGCCTTGGATGAAAGCGAAGGTGCACGTGTTATTTTATCAACCAATATTGCGGAAACTTCTTTAACCATTCCTGATGTGACTTTGGTAATTGATTCCGGTTTGATGCGTCGTGTTGATTATGAGCAGCGCACTGGAATATCCAATTTGCGCACCAGTATGATTAGCCAATCCAGTGCCGACCAGCGTCGTGGCAGGGCGGGGCGTGTGCAAGCGGGAATTTGTATTCGTTTATGGTCACAAGATACTGTTTTGGCAGCGGCGGATTTACCTGAATTACGATCTACTGATTATTTACCTTTGGCTTTGCGTTTAGCGCATTGGGCAAGTCCGGTTGACGATTTGCAGTGGATAGAAAAGCCAAATTCATTGGCGTTGGATTATGCGCGACAGGAATTACGCAAAATGAGTTTTCTTGATCAGAATAACAGGATTACAGAATCGGGAAAAAAGGTGAGCCAGTTGGGAACTTCACCGCGAGTTGCCGCTTTATTACTTTCACAGAATTCAACTATTAGTGATGCATTAATGTTATTGGCTTTGGCCATTCATTTTGACTATTCCAATGATATTTTTACGCAAGATTGGCAAACCCTGGCAGCTAAAGAATGCGTGCAAAATTCACATTGGCAATTACAACAAAAACGTTGGTTGACTTATTTGCACTTAACAATAACCCAGGGTGCAATAAATGCTGTGGATTTGGCAAAAGCCTTTTCTGACCGGATTGGTTTTTTACTGCCCACCGGTAAATACCGTTTGAATTCGGGCATGAGTGTTAATGCGATTCATACACTTGAATCTTCATGGGCTGTATTTCCGGTGATTAATGTTGCAGGAAAAGAAGCTTTCGCATTAGGTTTTGGATTGCACTTAACCTCATCGCAGCAAAAAGAATTGAGTCAATTAAAAACGAGTTTGGTGTTTAAACAGGTTTGGTCTGAACACTTATCCTGGTGGATGGGTGGTGTGATGATTAATGAAACATACAAAGCGATTACGGCTTCTGAAATTGGCGATCAATTGGGTCGTTATTTGCAAAATATGGCCAATGAAAAAACCATTACACAATTAGGTTGGTGTGAACATTCTCTGGCGCTACTTGCTCGTGCTCGAATTTTACAGAATCACGCTTTGCTTGAATTACCGCAAATATCCGATCAAGTATTGGCTGAAAAAATTCCACAATGGTTGTCCCCTTTTTTAACTTGCGATTCCAAACTGGATCAGTTGCCCTGGCTGCAAGCCCTGGTTTTTTATTTAGGGCAAGAAAATGTTAATCGTATTCAAAGCATGATCCCTGAAAAAATAACCTTGCCTAGTGGCCGTGCAGTGAATATCGACATCAATAGTCATCAACAATTAATGATTTCTGCAAAACTGCAGGAATTTTTCGGTTGCGAAGCTTTGATCATAGGCACTGGAAAATTACCCTTACAAATTCATCTGTTATCCCCTAATGGTAGCCCACTGGCAATTACATCCGATCTGCAAAGTTTTTGGAAACAATCATACCCGGACGTTTGCAAGGAAATGCGCGGCCGTTACCCCCGTCACCCCTGGCCGGATGATCCACTCGTACATCAAGCCACTGCTTTAACCAAAAAGAAATTGGCCTTGCATAAACCCGGGCAATAGCATTTTAGTGTTTGGGATATGTTTGATCCTGATCAAATTCGTTTCTTTAAGTGAGCGTAGACTGAATCTGTGTATTGGAAAAGGTGGGAAAGAATTATGTATATAGATTTTGTCATTTTTTTAAGCCTTGTTATTGTAGCCTTGACTTGTGTATTCCTGATTTATTTGAGTTATTTCGCTTATAAACACATCAAGCAGGACATAGCTAATAATGAGGCAAAAAATTCGTCTCCCTGATGTAGCTGATAACATATTGTTATTTTATAAACATATGTTGCTTCAATAAAAAATAATTATAAAAGCCAGGCTTGAAACTAATGGATTAATCCTTAAATTAGTTCGTGTGGTTGATGTCTTTATAAGAGCAGCCGCACCTTAAATTGTTTTTATTTCTTATCGCTTTTTGGAGGATATTTTATGAACTCAATTGATCTCACACCTCTCTATCGTAGCACCATAGGTTTTGACCGTTTAGGTGCTTTGTTGGATACAGCTCTTCGCGCTGATCAATCTTCTACTGGTTATCCACCTTATAACATCGAAGTGACGGGTGAAAATCGCTACGGGATTACCCTGGCAGTCGCCGGCTTTGAGCAACATGAGTTGGATATTCAGGTGGAGCGCGGTGTTTTGGTTGTACGCGGTAAAAAATCCGATGACAGCAAAGAAGAGCGCAAGTATCTGCATCAGGGCATAGCGACTCGAAATTTTGAGCGCAAGTTCAGTTTGGCTGATCATGTCGAAGTCACTGGCGCCCAGCTCAACAACGGCTTGTTAACGATCAGTTTGTTGAAAGAAATTCCTGAGGCAATGAAACCCAAAAGCATTGCAATTAATTCAACAGGAAATTTAATCCAGCATAAAACTGATAGTGTGAAAGCAGCCTGAGTTGTAAGCGGGGACAAGCAATTTTGTCCCCGCTTTTTCACTACTGATTGGAGGTGTTTATGACTATGAATTTGCAACAATTAAATCCCTGGAACTGGTTTAAACATGAAGAAACCAGTAAAGAGTCTACTATTCCCGTTAAAAAATCTGCTGAAAATCTGCCGGATAACAAGCAAACCATGCCTGCAACAAACTCTATTTTCCAACTGCACCGTGAAATAGATCGTTTGTTTGATGATGCTTTCCGCGGTTTTGCTTTTCCTGCTTCGCGTTCATCTTTGTTTAATGATTCGGTATTTAATAAATCTGTATTCGATGCAAAAGTGAATGTTGCCAGTGACGATAAGGCTTATCACATCAGCCTTGAAGCACCTGGTATGACAGATAAAGATATTAGTCTGGAACTCACTCACAATGTGTTGACCATTCGCGGTGAGAAGAAAGAAGAGAGCGAAAGTAAGGACAAACATTATTATCGAGTCGAGCGTAGCTACGGTAGCTTTCAACGTGTTCTAAGTTTGCCAGATGATTGCGATAAAAATGCGATAAAAGCAGAAATGAAAAATGGTTTGCTGGAAATAGTGTTACCGCGTATAGCTTTACCTGCATCAGAGAAAAAACAAATTCCAATTAATCGAATGTGAAAATTCTCTTCCACAAAAAATAATCCCCGCCAAGCGGGGATTATTTTTATCAGTCTTGTTTACGTGCTCTCGGCTTGCGGGTTTCTTCTCTGGGACTGTCTTTGAAGCTGCGGCTGCGTACAGGTTTTTCAGAATCTGTTGAGCTGCTGCGTGAAGATCGTTTTGGACGTGAAGGAAATTCTTTTTCAGTGGATGCATAGGCACTACCAGTATCCAGACTGATATTTAACGGACGATTTCTTACGCGCACTTTTTTCAGTTGTGTCAATACCTCTTTAGGCATACCTATTGGTAAATCCACAGTAGAAAATTCATCGAATAATTTGATGTGACCGATAAAACGGCTTTCGATCCCTGCTTCATTTGCTATAGCGCCTACAATATCACCCGGACGTGCCTCATGGTTGCGACCTACTTCTATGCGGTATCGTTGCATATTTTCATCGCTACGCTCACTGCGTTCACGGCGTGGTTTTTCATCGCGTGAAAAACGGTCCGAGCGGTCACGTCCGCCTCGATCATCGCGCCCACCTCTGTCATCGCGGCTGCTACGGTCATCGCGTGATCGTTCGTTGCGTTCAGGTTTAACGTCAGTAAATTTCACTTGTAACGGGCGCTCTTTTTGCAATAAAAACGCAAGCGCCGAAGCAATCAACTCTGGCGATACATCGTTTTTATTGCTGTATTCTGCAAGCAAATCGTTGAAGAAACTTAAATCGGATTGTTCAGTTAATGCAGTAGTGATTTGCTGGGTGAATTGATCAATACGATGCTTGGTCACTGTTGCACCGCTTGGCAATTCCATCAGAGTAATAGGCTTGCGGGTTGCTTTTTCGATAGTGAACAACAAACGTTTTTCGCGTGGGGCCACAAACAAAATCGCTTTACCGGTACGACCGGCACGACCAGTACGGCCGATGCGGTGAACATAGGCTTCGCTATCGTAAGGAATATCGTAATTGACTACGTGGCTGACACGTTCAACGTCGATGCCGCGAGCGGCAACGTCTGTGGCAATCAAAATATCCAATTTGCCACTTTTCAAACGATCAATAGTGCGTTCACGCAATTGTTGATTCATATCACCGTTAATCGGCGCAGCGGAATATCCGCGTGCTTCCAATTTTTCAGCGAGTTCAACGGTTGCAGTTTTGGTGCGCACGAAAATAATCATGCCTTCAAAAGGTTCTACTTCCAGAATACGGGTGAGTGCATCCAGTTTGTTGGTTCCACTGACCATCCAGTAAACCTGTTCGATGTTATCGCCAGTGGATTGATTGCTGGCAATTTTAATTTCTTGCGGATTGGTTAAATATTTTTCAGCAACGTTGCGAATTTCACGCGGCATAGTCGCCGAGAAAAGTGCCGTTTGACGCGATTCCGGAATGTGTTCCAAAATCCATTCAACATCGTCAATAAAGCCCATGCGCAACATTTCGTCGGCTTCATCCAACACCAAACTTTTTAAATTATCCAGATTCAAACTGCCGCGACGCAAGTGATCCATGACGCGACCGGGAGTGCCCACTACCACATGCACGCCGCGTTTTAATTGACGCAATTGTGTGGACATGTCTTGTCCGCCATAAATTGGCAGAACGTGAAAGCCGGGAATATCCGCAGCATATTTTTGAAAGGCTTCAGCAACCTGAATCGCCAATTCGCGAGTGGGTGCAAGTACCAACACTTGCGGTTCGTTTTGTTTGGTGTCCAAACGGGACAATAAAGGTAATGCAAAAGCAGCTGTTTTTCCGGTTCCGGTTTGTGCCATACCGATGATATCGCCGCCTTCCATCAGCACCGGAATCGCTGCTGCCTGAATTGGAGAGGGTGCTTCATAGCCAACGGCCTGAATAGCTTTTAACACGGGCGCAGAAAGGCCCAAATCAGTAAAGAATGTGGGTGTAGACATTAAATTGACCTAAATAGTAAGACAGTCATCAGTGATAACTGACAAGAAAAACGCAGGCAGGTGATAAATCGCCAAAAGTAATTCAGGTGTGAAGTTAACAAACCTGATAAATGTTGCCTGAAGTGGCAAGGCGATAAGAATCAACAATTCCCGCACGATTGTAGCCCTGAACTCAGATGAATCACGTTCACCTGATCATTTCAGCCTACCCCGCGCAAGACGTTCAAACCAAGAGGGGGTTACTGAAAGCGCGCGCAGTATAGGGATATAAGAAGGAATTAGCCAGACAAATATTGATCATTCGTACAGACGAAAAAAAACAATGCGCAGCCAGGCGCATTGTTTTTTGACTAAACGAGCGGTCGTTGTCAGTTACAGCTGGTTTTGATGTCGTTCAATACACCGCGATTCATGCCTGATCTGGACGTTAATTCAGCAGGGCAGGCCACTTCTTTGTATTTCAAAGATGGGTTATCAGCAACCTGGAACCAATCGACATACCACAAACAGGCTTGTTGCAATTGCGTTAAACCGCGCGAACCAAACACACTGTTGCAGCGATTGGTCACGCAAGCTTTGTATTGCGACAGGCTTGCGCTGTAGCCAAGCTGTTGTTTACAGGCAGCGAGGAAGCCGCCGTACTGGGCGCCCAGCTCTGAATTGGAAACACCCCATTGCGAACCACAAGCGTTGAATGCACCGACACCACCGCCGGGGATCAGTATGTCAAATTGCCCGCCACCAACGTCATGACCTATGTTGGTCGCTTGAACAATCATGGTTTTTCCTGCAAGTGCAGATGATCCGGGATCACCGGGGGCGTTATAGGAGCTGCCGGTGAACTCCAACTGATAGCATCGGCCACAAACATCGCCACTGGATGTTGCGGCATAACCATAAGACAGTGTGTCACTCACAGCAAAAGGGGCCTGATCCCAGCACATATGCGCGCCACCGTCATCGCAACTGCTGGCAACCGTCAGGTCGGAGATTTTGCTGTTGTTAAAAGAACAACTGGGAAGCGTTGCGACTACAGATGGAACATTACCACTCCAGCTACAGTGAGCTTTACAACAATCCCAATAACGTGTTGCGTAACCATTACAGCCATTCACTATAGGTGGAATGCTGCTGGCGGAGCTGGATTGTTGGCTTGAAGATGAGCTTGAGGAAATTGAGCTCGATCGGGATGAGCTCGACAAAGAGCTTGATCGTGAACTCGAAGAAATCGAACTGGAGCGCGATGAACTTGATAAGGAGCTTGATCGTGAACTCGAAGAAAGCGAACTGGAGCGTGATGAACTTGATAAGGAACTTGATCGGGATGAACTCGAAAGAGAGCTGGATCGAGAACTTGAAGAAATCGAGCTTGAACGTGAAGAGCTTGATCGTGAGCTTGAAGAAATTGAGCTGGAACGTGATGAACTTGAGATAGAGCTGGATCGACTTGATGAACCCACACTGGATGTCACACCTGAACAAACGCTACCGCTGACACTTGCCACCTGTGCTTTGCTTCCTCCATTAACTCCCTGCATACCAAATTCTATGCTGGAGCCAACACCAATTGTGCTGTTCCAATTCAGCGGAGTAGCGGAATAAGGATTTGAGCCGGATGTGTTGGCGTTCCAACTGTTGGTCATACGTGATCCGTCAGAATAACTCCAGGAAACACTCCAGCCATTCACGGGTGAGCTGCCGTCATTGGTAATACGAATGTTGGCAGTAAAGCCGCTGCCCCAATCATTCGTTACTATGTATTCACATTTGGCCGCATGAGTCATTCCGGTTTGGAACAACCCCGTTAACAGGCAAGCCATTATTGCCGATTTAATTTTCATGAGGTTTCCTCTGTGGGTAAGTTATCAAACATTAACATGGTGCATCATAAGAGCATCATGGCTAAAC
>CBFGPN010000050.1:0-21622 GCA_965650675.1 uncultured Cellvibrio sp. | reverse complement strand
GATAAATTTACGGTCATTAAAAACAATCAGGTGTTTAGGCAATATCAATTACAGGATAACCATTCAACGTCCGCTGAATGGTTATTGATTTGTGTTAAATCACATCAGATTGAATCGGCTAAAGAAACCATTTTATCGAGAATAAATCCGAATACAAAAATTGCCATTATTCAAAATGGTTTGAGCCATATCGAGAATATGAATGCGATTGGCGTATTTGATAATTTACTTGAAGTCATGATTGATTTGCCAGCAACGCGTGTTAATCCCACTCAAGTCATATGGCATGAAAGAGCAATAACTTTTGTACAGAACAGTTCGTTAGGGCAAGAATTTTCCGCGTTGTTCGACGGAAGTTTTCTCACCGCCAACACTACGCCGGATATCAAAACAAAACTCTGGCGAAAGCTTTGCATCAATGCCCCTTCAGGCGCGATTTTGTGTTTGACCGGTCGTCCCATGAGTGTATTTCACGAGTCAGGAATTGCTGATATTGGTCGTGGGATTCTTCAGGAGGTGATTAATGTCGGGCGCAAAGAAGGCGCGATCCTGGGCGATGAAATTATCGAAGAACAAATGACTGATTTTTTAAATGCCAATCCTGATTCAACCAATTCCATGTTTGAAGATTATAAAGCAGGATTAACAACTGAATGGCAAGCACGCAACGCAGTTGTGGTTAAGCTTGGAAAAAAACACGGTGTGCCTACACCCATTTCAGATTTGTTAGTGCCGTTATTGGCTGCTCAAAAACGAATTTAATTATGATTTTTGCATCACCAGCATTCACTTATGTATCTACTGAAATATCTGACGGGTTATCCATCCGAAACCCTGCGGCAAACACAAAAAATAATTGATGAAGGTCGGTTAGGCGAGCTTCTATTAAGTCGCTACCCCGAGCCTCATGCTATTCGCACCGACAAGCAGTTGTATAACTACACCATGAATCTCAAAAGCCGATATTTGGGAAAATCCCAACCACTAAACCGCGTTAGCTACGATTCAAAAATAAAAGTTATCCAACACGCACTTGGGCAACATCATTACATCACAAAAGCTCACGGCAATAAAACCAAAACGATAAACGAAATAAAAATTGCAAGCGTCTTTAAAAATGGGCCAGAAGCCTTTCTAAAAATGATCACCACCCACGAACTTGCCCACTTCCAGGAAAAAGAACACAACAAACGCTTTTACCAACTTTGCCAACATATGGAGCCGCAATATCATCAATACGAATTTGATACGCGTTTGTATTTAACTTATTTGGATTTGTTTGGGGAACTTTATGAGTAGGTTGGGGTGTAAACCGGTGTAAACCCCAACGGTTTTTGGAGAGTTATTGATTCGGATTTTTGGAGGAAGGTTTGAGCTGATCGAAATTAAATCCCGCCGTCCCGCCTTATGTTAAATGCCTTTTAGTATTATGTTTTCGCCAGACGACGTAGAGTTATTTTATACCTTTGAATGTAATCATCAGGTGTAATTTCAGTGCCATAAAATTGTGCAGAGTCTACACCATCATCTACGGTAAGACGTGCTTGTTTACGAATAGATTTAATCAAATTTTTTCCAACAGAACGCCCAGGCCACCAAGGTACGTTTGCTACCTTTTCCTTTATTAATGTCTTCTCTCGTCTGAACCAACCTTTTTTTTCTTCTCGATTCTTAATTAGGTCAGCTGTGTTACCCTTATGTTCTACAGTAATCCCATGGCTTCTTAGCACTCGTTCGAGTTCAGCATAAGACAACGATCGTTCGCCCTTTTCTATATTTCTAGTTTTCTTTCTTATCCATTCAGTCATCGCCTTAACTTCCGAGTCTGATTGATCGCAGGATCTTGATCTGGATTTATTTGCAAATTCATGTTTTGCAACATTTAGCATAAAAGTATACAGAACACTTTGTGTCGCTTTGTCAGTGAACGTAATTCCGTTTTTATCTAAGTGACATATTAGGGAAACTAATGCGGTTCTCTTGTTGCCATTGTGAAGCGAATGGTTACTACAAATTCCATAACAAAGGGTTGCAGCATTGGCGATGGGGTCCGCATATTTTAGTATGCCATTAAATCCAGCAAATTGACGTGAAACGGCAGACTCAAGTAATCCCATATCTTTTATGCCTGGAGGTGAAATAGGATCTTCCGATTTTTCTGCATCAACGGTCAATCTTTCGTGAATATAAATAATTTCTTCACAGCTTAACGTTTTTAAATTATTCAATAAATAACTCCATAGTTAATCGATACCTAAAGAGACTGTACAAAAACTACAGTCAATTTTAGTTATTGAAGTTTTCTCCAAAAGCATTCGTTTGTACAGTGCTCTTATAATAATTAGAAGCAGAGTAAAATTAACTTCGAGGCACAAAGCTGACTCTACCTCGAAATTAAATTCAAGTCTATTGCACCAGATTACAGACGCTGGATACTTTCGGGTTGGTGGAGATGCTACGAGGAAGTAGGGGGGATTGGATTCTTTAAAAAGCAACCCGCATTACGCTTTGCTTCATACGGGCTACGGTTGGGGATTTTTAGTGGGTTTCGCTGTTGATCCAGAACGGGAAGGGGTCTTTTAGGGTTTTCCAATAGGATTGACCCTGGAGTAATTCGTCATCATTTAATAAACATTTATCCAATTCAGCAGTGATGATTTCGGGTTTGATGTTTTGGCCGATGAATACCAACTCTTGTCGCATATCGCCAAAAGGTTCTACCCATTTTTCCATAATGTATTGCACTTGTTCTTCATCATCGGGCCAGTTTTCTTTTGGGATGGCTTTCCAAAACATTCCGGCGGCGCCGTGTTGGGCTATGCCACCGGCTTGGCTCCATTGGCCTGCCCATTGCGGGCGTGAAGCTAACCAGAAGAAACCTTTTGAGCGTAATAGTTTTCCATTTTCTGCTCGAGTGAAATCAAATGCATTGGAAAAAAATTGATAGAGTTTTTCTGGATGAAAAGGGCGGCGGGCGTGATAAGCAAAACTACTGATGCCGTATTCTTCAGTTTCCGGCATATGCTGGCCGCGCATTTCTTTTAACCAGCCGGGAGATTGTTGGGCTTTTTCGAAATTATATTTGTTGGTGTTGATAATTTTCTGTAGCGGAATATTGCCGCGCACCATTGGTATGATGTCGGCTTCGGGGTTTAAGTTTTGCAATATGGCTAATAATTCCTGCAGTTCTTCCGCAGAAATCAAATCAGTTTTGTTGACAAGTAACACATCACAGAATTCAATTTGATCCACCAATAAATCCGCCACATTGCGTTCGTCTTCTTCACCTAAACTTTCACCGGCTTCTTGCAGTGATTCTGCGGTGAAATAATCGCGCAGAAAATTTACTGCATCCACCACTGTCACCATGGTGTCGAGTTGTGCAACTTGCGACAGGCTTTGCCCGTTTTCATCTTCAAAGGTAAAAGTTTCGGCGATGGGCAGAGGTTCAGAAATGCCGGTGGATTCAATTACCAAATAATCGAATTTACCTTCGCGTGCTAATTGATTTATTTCAATCAATAAATCTTCGCGCAGTGTGCAACAAATACAACCGTTGCTCATTTCAACCAGTTTTTCTTCAGCACGATTGAGATGTACCTGATTTTGCACAAGAGCAACATCAATATTCACTTCACTCATATCATTCACAATCACCGCGACTCGCAAATTGTCGCGATTATTTAAAATGTGATTGAGCAGGGTGGTTTTGCCGGCGCCTAAAAAGCCGGAGAGGACGGTGACGGGGAGTTTTTTCATATTGGTGTTTCTCTTGAGAACTTTCACCCCCTCCTAACCCCCTCGGTAACCGCTCCCTGCGTTACTCTACCTCCTGCTTCCATGCAGTCGTTGCCAGTGGGAGGGACAGTTCCCCACTTTGAAAAAGGGGGGTTAGGGGGGATTTAAAATGGTTAAAATTTTCTGAGATTTAAAATCCCTCCCCCGCCTTCCTTTTTCAAAGGGAGGAGCTAAATCCCCTCTCCCTTTGGGACAGGGCTAGGGTGAGGGCATTAATCAAAACCGCCCACTAATCCCCACCGCAATATTGCGCGCAGGTAACGGCGCTTTATCTTTTAAAAATGAACTGTGTACACGCGCGTATTCGTCTGTGAGGTTGTAGCCTTTCACAAATAATTGAACATCAGGCATAAACGAATAACTCACAATCATATCCAATGTGGAATAACTGTCGGTTGCGGTTTCCAATTCGGTAATGCGATTTTGAGTTGCGTAATATTGCGCTGTTAATTGAACGCGCCATTGATTTTTTTCGTACTCACCGGAAATGCTATAACGTCTGGGTGGAATTCTGGGTAAGTGAGAAGATTCATCAACTTCAGCACGAGTAGAATCGGTTTTGAAGGTCAATTCAAAATCGGGATTTATTTTCCAAACAGCTTCTGCTTCATATCCCCATAAATCCACATCAGCGGCTTGATAGATAAACACAGGCATTTCCGTCTCTTCTTCATGTTCGTCTTCACCTTCGTGATCATGATCATGATGATGTTCCAGTTCTTTGACGTAACCTGTGTTATTCAAATAATAAAAATTATCGACCTGATTAAAAAATGCATTGAGGACAAAACCAAAATTGCCAGAATGTTTACGTAATGAAAGATCCAGATTGTTGGATTTTTCCAATTCGATATCACTTTCATTCAACGCAAAATAGAATTCGTCGTGTTCATTAGTGCGAATATCCATCAGATAACCCACTTCGTACAAGCCGCTGCCAATATGGGGGCCGAAAGAAAACAGTTCTGATGCAGCCGGTGAACGTTGTGCGTGAGTAAGCGATATTGCGGTGTTATAGCCAGGCGTAAAATCCCATACAGCACCCGTTGAAAGACTGACAGGTGTTGATTCGTGATCGACGGAAAATACACTCAATACTTTTTCTGCTGCATCTGGATCATTAAGATCGGCCTGAAAGTTTTCAGCAGAGACATTCACTTGTTCTATGCGTCCGCTGACTTGCAATAAAACCGAATCAATATGTCTTTCTTCCATAAATCCTAACGCGAAAGTTTCAGTGACACTTGGTGGTGTAAAAGCTTCTTCGCCGACGGCTTCAAAATCGCTGTGTTTGTAGTGGAAACTCAGAGCGCCGCGCCAATCGGAAATCGCGTGGTGAAAAACTTCCCAGCGCAGTTCACTGGTTTCATTTTTGAAAGTGGTGCCCACTTCGTCGCCTTCAATTTCAGCGTGTTCATAATCGGTGTAACCAGCACTGAAACCGGTTGAACTAAACCAATTGGAATTTAAATCGGTTTTGCCTTGAAGTTGCAAACGATCCTGTGTGATGTCGGCATAAACATCAATTAATTCTTCTCCGTGCGCATGACCTGGAATGCCATATTGACGATCAATATGTCCAATGGATGCACCGATAAATCCATTTTCACCTAAATAGCTGCCACCAATATTGCCGCCTGATGCTTCAGTCCAGGAATTCGCTAGCCGACCATCATCATGTTCTTCTTCCTCTTCATGATCATGTTCTGCTTCTGCGGGGCCGGGAATTTTGTAATTATCAGCATCGCGCCAAAAACCATCGGCGTGTAAACCAAAATTTCCAAAACCTGTATTGCCGGATGCAGAAATTAATTTGTCATCCGCAACCGATTGATTTTCCAATCGCCACTCACCGTAAGTGTCTGTGCCTTTAGGAATACGATCATCCACCACATTCACCACACCACCGATTGCACCACTGCCATAAAATAAAGTGGCAGGGCCGCGCAAAACTTCTACCTGTTGTGCATAAGAAGTTTCAGTTGAAACCGCATGATCAGGGCCAACACGTGATGCGTCACTTGTATCCAATCCATTTTGTGTAATCAACACGCGGGGGCCATCGAGCCCACGAATAATCGGGCTGGCAGAATTGCTGCTGAAATAACTGGAGTGAATGCCCACTTCATATTTTAACGTTTCGCCAAGGCTGGAAGATTGCTGATCGCGCAATTCATCTACTGTGATGACATTGACAGGGTGTGCTGATTCCAAATTGGATGAATGCAGTGGCAGGCCAATCACATTAACTGTTTCAATGACACTGGTTTTAAGTACAAAATTTTGTGAGCTTCCGGGGCGAACATGGAAGCTGCCATGCGCAAAATTATCTGCTTCAATATGCAGTTCAATTTCTTTGCTCCTTGCTTTAGGGATATTAAATTCGCCGTTTTCGTTGGTTTTGGTTCGTAATTGAGTGCCCACCACTTCAATACTGGCATCGGCTACGGGATTGCCTTGTTCATCAAGCACAACTCCCTGAACCTGGGCCAATAAATGGGAAGACAGCCCCAGAATAGCGAGTGATAAAAGGGTTTTTTGCATGGTCATATCTCAATCAGTTCTGTTATTTTGAAATGATATAACATATCATTTGCAAAGAGCAAGCGTTAAAAAGGATTGGTTCAGGCTTTTGAGCCAGCGTGGTAAATTGTCACCCGGGCATATCAAATCAATATTGATTCATACAACGATTTCCAGGAATTTTATGAATATCGATAAAGTCATTCAGCGTGCAACGGCTTCCTGTGAAAAAACCGGCAGTAAATTGACTGAAAAACGCAAACGGGTTTTTGTATGTTTGCTGAAAGCTAAAAAACCTTTATCTGCTTATGAAATTGCTGATTCGGTTCGCTCTGAATACGAAGAAACCGTTCCTGCCATGTCGGTTTATCGAATGCTGGATTTTTTGGAGCAGGAAAATCTGGTGCACAAATTAAAATCCACGAATAAATTTGTTGCCTGTTCTCATATCGCTTGCGACCACGTGCACGAAGTGCCCCAGTTTTTAATTTGTGATAACTGTGGAAGTGTGAAAGAAATAGGCATCAAGCGCGAGATTATGGATGCATTAACCAATAGTGTTGAAGGTGCCGGATACCAATTGCAAAGCCCGCAATTGGAATTACATTGTTTGTGTCAGGCTTGTTCACGTTGATTGATAAGATCTATTACAAAATAATGGCGCCTGGGTTAACATCGCCTACCGCAAAATATTGATCTTATAAGAATGCGGACTTTCGGCACAGGTTTCGGTTAGTTGTTATCGCCCGTGTATGTGGCAGAAGTTTTATAACTGAGATAAATCCATGAAAATTACTTTTTTGTTTGCACTCGGTGCCGGACTGATTTTATCCGGCTGTGGGGGTTCTTCGGGATCATCCAATTCAAACTCTTCGACTCCTGCATCCAGTGTTTCTGTTGTTAGCAGTAGTCATTCATCCAGCAATTCAACAAGCAGTTCTGTTTCCAACAGTTCAAATTCCAGTTCTAATTCAATTAGTTCTGTATCAAGCAGCAGTTATGTGTCAAGCAGTCTCTCAATGTCGAGTAGTTCAACACTGAGCAACTCTTCAAGTTCGAATTCGAGTAATTCAGATGCACCTTTGTTAGCGCAAACCAACAACCCGATTAATACAGTGTTAAATAATTACAAAAGTTGGTTAAGTTCTACAGGCGATGCTGCTGCCAAACTAACCGCAGACAAACTACGTGCGGACAATATGATCACCTGGCAAATGCCTCACGGTGGTTTTTATAAATTTGCTGTGACCAAGTATGATTCCCCCTGGAATGGTTCCGCTGCGCGTTCCGAGTGGACGGGAGCGAACGGTGTTGAACTGGGAACCATCGATAACAATGCAACTGTCAGTGAAATTTTATTTTTGGCAGATGTTTACCAGCGTAGTGGTGTAACGGCTTATCGCGATGCGGCGCGTAATGCACTCGATTTTTTGTTGAAAATGCAATATTCATCGGGCGGATGGCCACAAGTGTATCCAGCGCGTACAGGTACTATTTATTCCAATTATGTCACTTTTAACGATAATGCTATGGCGCGTGTACTGACGTTGTTGGATCAAGCCGGCAAATCGATTGCGCCCCTCAATGGCGATTTATTTACCAGCACCCAGTTGTCATCCATCAATACAGCCTTGGAGTCTGCGGTTGAATACATACTGGCCTCACAAATAGTGCAGAACAATGTAAAAACTGTTTGGTGCGCGCAGCATGATCCGGTGACTTATGCTCCGCTCGGCGCTCGCTCTTATGAGTTGCCATCCAAAAGCGGTAAAGAATCTGTATTGGTGGTCGCATTTTTAATGTCACGTCCACAAACTCCTGAAATCGAGCAGGCTGTGAAAGCTGCATTAGCCTGGTTTCGCAGTGACAGTGTAAAAGTTGCGGACACGGCTTATGTCAAACGAGCCAGTGGTAGCACTGACGATACCTATAACCCGATACAATCCAAATCCGGTTCTACTATGTGGTATCGATTTTATGATTTGGATACCGATACAGGATTTTTTAGTGGTCGGTTACCAACAGATAGTCCTCCTGGAAACGGTAAGCAATACGACATAATGGCTATTGAGCCTGAGCGTCGATATGGTTACGAGTGGGGTGGTAACTATGCGGGCAGCTTGCTCAGTTATGCGGTTAGTGTTGGCTATTAATTGCAGCGTATAGATTTTTATTGTAAAAACCAAAAACCTGTCGCAATTGTGCGATGGGTTTTTTAATTTTTTATTCTGCAGTGTTGTCTGTTTTAATCAACCGCGATTTTTGTTTTTCTGTCATCAGTGTAACCAATGGCGACAGGCGTTTTATTAATTGATTCATTTGGTGTTCGGTAATATCAACTTCACCTTTGCTGATAGCATCAAGCAAATTATCAATCGACAACAGTTGTGTTTTCTCATCCGTGTTGGAATCATCAAGTTTTAATAATTGAACTTCACCTTGTCCTACTTTATTGGCGTTGAGCAGTGCTTGTTCAGCAGCAGCAACCAAAGCGTCGGCACTGGTGGGAACACCCTTTCGAACAATTGAAATTCCTGCTGAAATGCTGACTGGGACAATTTGTTCGCCAACTTTTATTTTAAATGTTCTTATTCGTTCGCATAAACGTTTGGCCAGCATGATCACGCCTTCGGTTTTGGCCATGGGCAAAATCACCAGAAATTTATCCAGGCCATAGCGCCCAACACTATCTTCCTTGCGAATTGCGCTTAGTAAACTATTGGCAGTTTGCTGGATAATGCTGTTGCAAATTTTATCGCCGACACGATCATGCAAGGTTTTAAAATCATCCAACTCAAAAAGCACAACGGCCATATTTTCGGCATGTCGATTGATAAAAGAGACATCTTTATCCAATTGTTTTTTCAAGCCATTGTGATTTAAGGTGGCGGTCAGTAAATCAATATCGACATTTTTTTGTAATACTTCTTTATCACGACGATAACTGGTATGGGCTTCTGCCCTTGCCAGAATTTCAGTAGGGTTAAACGGTTTGGTTATAAAATCAGTTGCACCTAATTCAAATACTCTTTTTTTAACATCCTCTTCTTCGGCTGCACCTGTAATCACAATTACCGGTTGATGACGAATACCTTCATTTTCAGATTGCCTTATACGTTGAATAAGTCCATAACCATCGAGTAATGGCATTCCCAAATCGGTAAATACCATTTGAATGCTGTCGTCTTCACAAATTTTTTGCCAGGCTTCTTCACCATTCTCCGCAATAACCAAATCAAATTTAACGGACAATATTCTGGATATGGTAACCCTGACGATTTTGGAATCGTCTACAAGTAATATCCTGGCTTTTGGTAACTCTGCGGTTACGGGTACTAGAGTCATCTGGGTTCAACTTATGGGGGTAGATTGTCTGCTAATAACTATAGTGGATATGAAAAAAATATCCTCAAGATTGCAGCGAAATGCGCCATGCCCAGTGTTTCTATTGGGAATAATCGGGTAATTTTACATGGCAAGACAGTCAGTGGTTTTATGTTTACAACAATCAAGAGGTGCGTCATGCCATTAACCAGAAAGCAATTAGCTGAAAAATCGAATGCAGGTTGGGCGAGTAAGGATGTAAGGGGATTATTCAGTAGCAAATCTGAATTTGAACAATTTTTGCTGACAGAGCTGGGGGATCGTAAAAAATTTCCTGTTATCCGTTATTCCCCAAACACTTCAGGTACGCCCACCATTGTATGGTTTTCTTTGGGCGGAGTTAATCAACCGGGCCTTGATCCTGGTGCCAGCTATATCAAAAAGGTGTTGATTAATTACACCGGCAAACGTGTGGATGATTATGCGAACGCCAATCGTGCTTGCGGTTATACATCGACGCCGAAAAACTGTGTCTGGCATCATTTTCACGATTACGATCATAGTGTAAAACAGGGCACTATGTATTTGATGAAGGATGAAGATCATCAAACTTATCATTGGGGCGGTGTATCGCAATATTGTTATGCAAATGATTGCACATATGGATAATGACATTATTCAGTCCCATGATGAGTTTTTATCAATCCATCTAACACAGTAATAATGCCAGTGAGCGTCAGGCATGATAGCGAGAAAAAAAATCAGGGATTTAAAAATGGATAGTGCAATCAAAATTTTTCATATTTTATTTCTCTCATTAATACTTTGCTCCTGTGCAGCAGGTTTCCGTGAACACAAATACGGTCAGGGATATGTGCTGTTACATATTGCGGGTGAAAGGTATAGGGTTGAATATTTTGCCAAATCAAAAAGGGATGCTGCTGCCTATTGGCAGCAGACTTATGAACACTTGTGTCAGGGTAAGGGGAAAATTATTTATCAACTGGGCGAAGTCGTGCAGCGTGATATGTACACGCCAATAATGGGGCAGTCAGTCAACATAGGTCGGCAACAGTTTCATCATATAGGCGAAGTAGAATGTCAGAGAAGGGATTCAAATTCGTTAAAAATAACACAGTCACCCTGGCGTGAATTTAATGAGCACACCAAACAACCAGGCCCGGTTAGTGAGGAATATATCCTCAGAAAACTCAATGTTTACATCAATCATTTCAGTAATCTTAAACCTGAAAAACCTTACGAACAAATTGCCAAAATTTGGGGTAAGCCATCACAAACCAAAATTTTGGGTTCAGAAAAATTTTATGTTTGGAACAAAGGTGGTTCTGATAGTGTTGCCAGTCAGTTTTTATTGGTGGAAGAAAATAAATGCCTGAAAGCTGCCATGATTATCCCTTTCTACAGCGGTTATTTGCTGGCTGCTTTGGAAAAAAGTAATAAGCTGACCAAGCTGGATTATCAGGAGATAATGACATCAGGTTTGATCCCCACTTATTTTTTAACGAATTCAACGTGCAAGTAAATCATTTAAACAACAGAATAAAAAACCGGGTATGAACCCGGTTTTTTTATTGATGCATTGATAACAATTACTGACAGCTGATTGGTCGTGCTGCAATAGTTGCTGTGCGACCTGCAGTGTAAGGCGAATTATATGGAGCTTTTCCACCTTTTCCTGCAGTTGCAAATACGTAATCAGCCAAATCTTTTCCTGCTGCAAAACGGTTTGCATTAATCGTTGCTTGGGATGCAGAACTGTATAGCGCATTCATATCCGGTGTTGAGCCGTAGCTGGCTGATAAATCACTTCCAGTACCTTGCAGCTGACAATTACCATCACCTGCCCATACATAACTGCCCGTGATTTTCAGGCCACCATTTTCATAGGCTGAGTCAACCAGATTGCCTGCCCAATAAGTGATGTCATCGCCTTCACTGTTACTGATGTGGTTAACGACCATATTGTTTTCAAACAACAAGCGACCGCCCACACGGATACTCATCAAGTCTTTGCGATAACCGTAGAAGACATTGTTGAACATGTGGCTTTGGCCATGGCGTAACAAAGGTACGCGACGCATGGTGTTGCCCAGGATTGAGTAGTCCGCGTCAGTTGTCACAAAAGCATTGTTGTGAATGGTGGTTTTGATTTGGGTATCGATGGTGTGGCTGTCACTGGAGCCGTGTAACGCGGCACGTTTGACGTTTTTCACCAGATTGAACGATACCGTAATGTCGTAAGCACCCACTTTCACATCAAATGCAGAGTCACCTGTGGTGTCGAAGGTGTTCTGGTGAATCCAGATATCGTGTGAAGCGCCGGTTGAGCGGATCATATCGGGGTCAAGACCATGATCTTCCACATGGCCTGCGCCACGGAATTCCATATTGGTGATGATTACGTTTTGTGAAACATGAGTACTTGCACCACTGTCATCAGCACCAATTTTTAAACCATTGAAGTAGAAGTAGGCCTTGCTACCACGACCGTCAATGGTGGTGTTGTTCATGATCATTTTGTTGCGAATGGCCAGGTTGGCATTATTCAATTTGCTGTTGAAGAAAGTTGCTGCACAGCTTGCACTGGACACCCCTTTGGCTGCACACCATGTGGTATGGCTCAGGCATTGTGCCTGGGTGGCTCCATCAAGAGCACTCAACACAGCAGCGTCACCACAGTTCAAACGATACATGGCGATATCGGTTTCTGATGCAAAGTCATCTTTATCAAACACAATCCAGTTGTAGGCATCAGTACTGATAGCATCGAGAATTTGTTGTTCGATAGAAACGCCGGTATTTTTCTTGATCACAATCAGGTTGCTGCCGCCAGCAGGGTTGTAACCACCGGTTGCTTTCTCACCAAAACCGACCGCTTTACCCAGTGAGTTGTACAAACAAGCAACAATCTCCTGGTCTGTTTGCAGTGCGGATTCACGCCAGTTGACGCTGGAATCGTTGATCAGTTGTTGACAAGCAGTGGTGTTGGATACCGAACTTGAGCTACTGGATCTTGAAGAAGAACTCAAGCTTGAACTGCTGGATCGTGAAGAACTGATACTGGAGCTTGAACTTGAACGTGATGAACTGGAACTCGAGTTTGAACTGGAACGAGATGAGCTCAGGCTTGAAACCGAGCTTGAGCGTGATGAGCTGCTGATGCTTGAACTCACGCTTGAGCTGGATTGTGAAGAGCTGACACTTGAACTTGAGCTAATGCCACAACTATTGATCAAACCGCCACCATAAGGTTGTGGTTGGGATGCGCAAGTGGTGTTGCCTATACAGCTTTTGCCATTTTCCCATCCCCAACCTTCAGATTGGTTGACACATGAAGGGTAGGTCGTTCCCCACCAGTTACATTGGGTGGCACAGTTGTTGGCAGACGACAGGCTGGATGAACTGATTGAGCTGGAGCGACTGGATGAACTCAATGAGCTTGAACGGCTTGAAGAGCTGATCGAGCTTGAACGACTGGATGAGCTCAATGAACTGGAACGACTTGAAGAACTCAACGAGCTTGATCTGCTGGAAGAGCTGATTGAGCTGGAAATACTGGAAGAAGCCAAAGAGCTTGAACTGACGACCACTGAGCCTGAATAAGTCTCGAATTCCGCAACAGCAGGTGTTGAACTTGCGCTCACAATATTGAAATTCAATTTTGTAGTAGAAACGCTTGCAAAATTAATAGTGCCAACACTTGAGCCGCTGGCCAGTAACGCACCTGTACTGTTGTCGGTCAAAGTCCAGCTGGTAATTCTGCCTTCGAAGCCGGAAGCTTCACGAATCACAACAGAACTGACAGTTTTTGCGCTGCTCCACTTAACAGAAACACGACCTGTAGTACCACTGGGTGACCAGTAGGTGCTCAGGTTGCCATCGATCACATTGCCGTAGCTACCCGCACCTTTGGATGTACCATCAGCACCTGCACCTATAGACAGGTTGGTACCTGATGGAACAGAAACTGAACTGGCAACACTTGAACTTCTTGATGAAGCCACAGAAGTGCTGGAGCTGGAGCGGCTTGATGATACCAGGGAGCTGGATCTTGAAGAACTCACAGCAGTGGAAGCAGAAGATGAAGTTACCGAGCAGGTACCATCAGATGTCAACAGCCCTTTACCGGAACCTGCTGTCGCCATCACTATTTGGGGAACACAGGCCGCTGAATCCAGCTTGTAAGAGTAGGGGATGTTAATAGATGTAGTGGATACAACATCGGGGCCAGCAGGGAATTCATCTGCTGCAGTTACCCAGGTCACATTGTTACCAAAGATATTACCGCTGACATCCCAGTAACCCATATCAGTCGTGTAAAAAGTACCTATCGGGTTGCGGGAATTTTCGAAATAGTTGTTTTGTGCTTTGATTTTGCCACCAATACGGGGGTTCATGCCGGTTGAGCGGATCCCATCGTAATAGTTGTTATAGGCATGCGCTGTACCATGGCGTAACAAGGGTAAGCGCGAATTCATATTTTTGTAGTAGTTATGGTGGAAGGTGACAAAAGTATTGGTGTCATCGCTGTCGCTTGAACCCATCAAGCCACCACGGTCAGAATCGTGGTAGTAGGTATAAGACACAGTCACATATTGGGTTGTTGCTTTCATATCCAACAGTGAGTCATAACCATCACTTTCACCGCCGGAAGCTTCGAGTTCGCAGTGGTCAACCCAGACATTGAATACATTGGACTCCATACCAATTGCGTCACCGCCGTTGGAAGTAGGTGAACCGGATTTCTTTACATTTTTGATGTGCAGATTTTGCAGAATGATGTTGGATGTATCGCGCAGGTGTATACCAATCTGGTCAAACACGGCTGCATTACCAACACCAATCAAGGAAATATTTTTAACCCCTTTGAACTGGATTTCTTCTGCGGTAGTGTCACAGCTGCCTGAAGCTTTGGTTGTGTTCCCGTGATTTATCGTACCCGTCACATAAATGATCAAGGGTGTGTCATCAGTAGCACGATTACACATAGCCTGGTTGATTTCTGTACCGGTGCTGGCATAAACCACCTGGCCTCCGGCACCACCTGTTGTACCACCATTGAGGGTCGCATAACCTTCAACCGCAGCATGTGCGGAGCCAAAAGCCAATAGGCTCCCTGCTACCGTCGCCTGAATCCAGCGAGTAGGGGAAATAGTCATGTTCAATACCTTTAAGGTTATTGTGTGGGTGAGCTGCCGTACTCACGCCTGAATTATCGAATCAAAGCATTGAGTGTGTGTTGAATAAGAGGCTTTGTTCGCGTTGATTTTTCTGACCATTATTTTTTTTATCCTCTCAAACTATTTTGTTTGAGATGTATTTTGAATTATCACTTCAAAACACATAGTTACCGAGTCTAAAGACTAGCAGTTTCAATGTAAAGCCAGCTGTTCGCGCTAACATGAAAGCTGTGCAGGGAGTCTCAAAAAAATGTGTATTTCAATATCAGAAATTTGTCTTATTAGCAGATAACTTTGCTGCAATTTGAGCCACTCTTGTACCAAGTGATACACAAAGTTTTATTTCGTCTTCTGTCAGTAGATCAGGCTTTTCTCCCGTTGCCCAATGTGATGCGCCGTAAGGTGTTCCACCCGATCTTGTTGAATGTAAGCATGACTCGGAATAAGGAATTCCTGTGATCAACATTCCCTGATGCAAAAGTGGCAACATCATCGAAAGCAAGGTGCTTTCCTGTCCACCATGCAGTGTGGATGTTGACGTAAAAACAGCAGCCGGTTTACCAATCAAATCGCCATTCATCCAATGGCTGCTGGTTGAGTCCAGAAAATATTTCATGGGTGCGGCCATATTGCCAAAGCGTGTAGGGCTGCCCAGTATTAATCCGGCACAGTCACGTAAATCTTCTGTAGTGCAATAAATGGCTCCGGTTTCAGGGATAGAGGGTTCAGTCGCTTCAGTGTTGGGTGATACAGAAGGTACGGTTCGTAGCCTGGCTTCCATACCATCAACCAGTTCTATACCACGGGCAATCTGCTGTGCCATCTTGAGTGTTGAACCATAACGGCTGTAGTAGAGAACCAATATGTATTGTTGCATGGCAGGCACCTTGAAAGCGGGAGGTTTATGGTAGAGTGCCGGGGATTATCCCTGCCGGGAACATAATGAACAAGTGAATGGAGATGGTTTTGTTTTCCAATTTAAAAACACTATTCCCCTGGTTTGGAAAATTGTGTACTGCCTGTATTTGGCTCAGAGGTTTTTTGTGGTTTGGTTATCAACATTTTGATTCCAGCAAATGCCTGACAAGTGCAGCTGCACTGACATACGTTTCTCTATTTGCAATAGTACCTTTGATTACAGTCACCTATGTTGCTTTCTCCTTTTTTCCCAGTTACCAATCATTGGGATTACAGGTTGAGGAATTTCTTTTCAGTCACTTTTTACCCGACACCAGTGCGGATCTGGTGAAATACCTTAAAACATTTGCCAATCAAGCCAAAAATCTCACCTGGATAGGTGTTATTTTTCTGGTGTTTTCAGTGCAAATGATGATCAAAAATATTGAAGATAATTTGAATGTGATCTGGGGAGTTAAGCGCCGTCCCCGGGGATTTATAAAATTAATTATCTATTGGCTGGTGCTCAGTATCGGACCTTTATTATTGGGGGCGACACTGGCGATGAGCACTTATGTTTTTTCATTGCAGTTGTTCGGTAATATCTCTGAATACAAAGCCATTAAGACCTTGTTGGGAGCCGCTCCATTTTTCCTGACCTGGCTGGCATTTACCATTTTATTTGTGGCGCTGCCCAACAGTCGTGTGACTTTGTGGCACGGTGTAGTGGGTGCAGGTATTACCACCCTTTTTTTTCATGGATTAAAAACTATTTTTGCCTGGGTAGTGACCTATTCGTCCTATGGTTTGGTTTATGGTGCTTTTGCCGCTATCCCCCTGTTTTTATTGTGGATAAATCTTACCTGGGCAATCATTTTAGGTGGTGCAGTACTGGTTTACAGCATTGAAAATTATCGCCATCCTGCAACGGATCCGGTCAATGCAGAAAAAAAATCTCCGGGTTAAAAATCCCTGTCTATACTCTGGGGAACAGCAAAAAAATTAACCTTGACCAGACACTTCCAGCATATGGCAATACCCCTGTTGATTTGTGATGATTCATCCATGGCTCGCAAGCAGGTTGCACGTTCTTTACCTGAAGGATGGGATGTTGATATCACCTATGCGACCAACGGAATGGAAGGTATTCAGGCTATTCGTGATGGCAAAGGTGAAATGGTATTTCTGGATCTCACTATGCCGGACATGGATGGTTATCAAGTATTGGAAGCAGTTAAAAAAGAAGGATTGAATGCAATGATTATTGTTATTTCCGGCGATATTCAACCCACCGCTCATCAACGTGTCACCCAATTGGGTGCGATGGATTTTATCCAAAAACCTGTCAACCCCGAAAAATTGGCTGAAACACTTAAAAAGTTTGGTTTGATTTAATTGCACTTCTGCGCTTAGATGATCGCTGTTCAATCCATCGAATAAATAGCGAGTCTCTTCTGTGTTTTCACTTTCAAAATTCGGTCAAAAAATTTGTGATCAGTCCGGCATAGTCACCTTGATGGATGATCTCGGTGATGCTTTGCGAACTAATCCGGAAATGATTTTTATGGGGGGTGGCAATCCAGCAATCATTCCAGAAGTACAATCTGCATTTGCAAACGCATTATCAGAAACCTTATCGAACCCTGTTTTATCAGAAGAGTTTTTAGGTGTGTACCAACCACCTCAAGGTGATGCCGGTTTGTTGGATGACCTTGCTGAATTATTTCAGAATGAATATCACTGGCCGATTACCAAAGCCAATATTGCATTAGCGAATGGTAGCCAATCCGCATTTTTTGTTTTGTTTAATTTATTTGCAGGTGAATTTTCTGATCAATCGTTCAAACAAATACAGTTTCCTCTTGCACCGGAATATTTGGGTTATAACGATTTGGGAATTACAGCCAATTTTTTTACAGCAACCAAACCGTCAATTGAAATTCTGGAAAACAATTTTTTTAAATACCATGTTGATTTTTCAGCACTGAAGGTTACCGCATCAACGGGTGCATTATGTATTTCCCGGCCAACCAATCCCACTGGAAATGTGATTAGTGATGAGGAACTGATGCAGCTGGATGAGCTTGCCAAAACGCATCAAATACCGTTAATTATTGATGGTGCATACGGCACACCCTTTCCCAATATTATTTTTTCAAAGGCTAATCCTTTGTGGAATGACAATATTATTTTGGTACTCAGTCTTTCCAAACTGGGTTTGCCTGGTGCCAGAACAGGGATTGTGATTGCGAACCCCGAGGTGATTACAGCTTTTGCAAAAGCCAACACTATTTTAAGCTTGGCAACGGGAAATATGGGGCCCTCCATTTTGCGAGGCTTATTAAAAACAGGGCAACTTTTGTCACTTAGCAAAGAAGCTATAGCACCTTTTTATCAGCAACGAATGCAGCAAGCCGTTGCATGTTTTCAGCAAGCTTTGGCACATCTTACTTATCGAATTCATCAGCCTGAAGGTGCGATATTTTTGTGGTTATGGTTTCCTGATTTGCCTGTATCCAGTCAAACACTGTATCAGCGCTTGAAAGAGTGTGGTGTTTTGGTTGTGTCGGGGCATCATTTTTTCCCGGGGCTTGACGAGCATTGGCCTCACACACAGGAATGTATTCGCGTGACTTATTGTCAGAATATGGAAAAATTAAAACAGGGCGCTGAAATTATTGCCAGAGAAGTTGCCCGCGCCTATGCAGAAGCCGATATTCAGGTCTAAGCTTTATTGGTCATAAAAAGAAAACGAATAGAATGCGCCAAATCGATATAGTCAAACTTTACGCGCAAAAAAAATGTCTGGTTGTCGATGATATGCCGGATATTCGGGTTGCACTTTCCGGCATGCTGAAAGTATTTGGTGTGCAGGATATAGATGTTGTCGCCAATGGTGAGCAAGCCATGGAAATTTGCCGCACGACTCATTTTGATATGGTTTTGTGTGATTACAATCTTGGTTTGGGAATGGATGGCCAGCAAGTTCTTGAAGAATTACGATTTCGAAATCGGTTGAACAACACCAGTATTTTTGTCATGGTCACTGCCGAATCATCACGTGAAATGGTATTGGGAGCCTTGGAATATCGTCCGGATGATTACGTCACAAAACCCATTACGACTGCACTATTGAGAACACGTCTGGATAAAGTTGTGTTGCGACATCAGGAGTTGATTCAAATAAAACAAGCCATGGACGAAAAAGATTATGCCAAAGCTATAAGCAGTTGTGATGCGCGATTGAATGACAACACTTCTTATCGCAGTTCTTGTTTGCAAATAAAAGCAGAAATGAGTTTACGATTATTCAATTTTAAACAAGCGGAAGATATTTATCGTGGCGTATTGAATGAGCGCCCCGTTATTTGGGCCAAATTAGGCTTGGGTAAAACTCTGGTCGCAAAAAAAGAATATGACGAAGCCCAAAAAAAATTACAGGAAGTCATAGAAGCTGACCGACGTTATGTCGAAGCACACGATTTACTGGCAGACACTTATTTGGCAACGGGTGATCAGGTGAAAGCTCAGGAATCCATGCAAGAGGCTGCCAATATTTCACCGAAATCGGTTATGCGGCAGCGGCGCCTTGCAGCTCTGGCAAAACTGAATGATGATACGAGCGCACTTTTGAATGCCAGTCGTCAAGCCATACGTGTGGCTAAAAATTCCTGTTATGAATCTGAACAGGATTTTTTAAATCTCGCAAAAGAGTTGGCAGAATTAAGTGCTGATGAACCGGCAGCCATAGCTGATCAGTATGTCAAAGAAAGTTTTGAAGTACTGGGCCGATTACAAAAAAAATCTTACTTTAATACCAGTGCAGATATTCAATCCAATTCAGTGAAATCACGTGCAATGATGAATCAGAAAAAAATGGATGAAGCTAAGGGGTATTTAACCAAAGCATTGCAATTGGCCGAAACAAATAAGGAAAATATCAATGCAGAGGCACAATTGGATTTGGTAAAAACCCTGATCAAATCCGGTAACAAGGAAAAAGCCAATCAAATTTTACATGAGCTTGCAGAGAAGCATAAAGATAATATGGATGTTTTGGAAAAAGTGGATGCTATGTCGGAAAATCCCCGTAGTACCCAGGGACGTGAACGTGCAGCCTATATGACAAAAAATGGAATCGGTTTTTATGAACAAAAGCATTATCGTGAAGCCATTAAAGTATTTCGCAATGCAGTCGGTGTGTTTCCCGGTCATCTCGGCCTTAATCTTAATTTAATACAGGCTGTGGTTGCAGAAATCAAAGAGGGTGGGGACAAAAAACTTTACGAATCAATTAGCCGCAAAGCATTGCAGCGTGTGAGCAATATTGATTTGCAAGACTCGCAATATGCTCGCTATGAATATCTGCGCAAACAAATTGATGATATTTTCCCTCAATCGCGTTAACATGCGCCACCGTTACCAGAGGTCGGTAACATCAGTTCTTTAATGACCTCGCCCATTCATCCCTATCGCGAGTCATTATGTCATTTGAGCAATTATCATTATCCCCCGAAATATTAAAAGCGCTGTCCGAAAAAGGTTACTTATCTCCTACACCAATTCAACAAAAAGCCATACCGATTATTTTATCGGGGAAAGATATTTTGGCAGGTGCGCAAACCGGCACAGGAAAAACAGCAGGTTTTACTTTACCTTTATTGCATCTATTACATCAAAAGACGGTTGCCAGGTTACCTAATGGACGCAAACCGGTTCGCGCATTGATTTTAACACCGACCCGTGAATTGGCTGCGCAGGTACATGACAGTGTACGAATATATGGAAAATATTTGTCATTACGTTCACAGGTTGTATTTGGTGGAGTCAGTATTAATCCACAAATGATGCATTTACGCGCGGGTGTCGATATTTTAGTGGCAACACCAGGGCGATTGCTGGATTTAATCAAACAAAATGCAGTTGCCATTGATACAGTTGAAATTTTTGTTCTGGATGAAGCGGATCGCATGCTCGATATGGGTTTTATTCACGACATCAAAAAAGTTATGGCATTGTTACCAAAACAAAGACAAAACTTGCTTTTTTCCGCCACATTTTCAGATGAAATCAAAACACTTGCCGATAAATTATTAAATTCACCGGTATTGATTGAGGTGGCAAAACGCAATACAACATCGGAATTGGTTGAGCAGCGAGTGCATCCGGTTGATCGCAATCGCAAGCGTGAATTATTGTCACATTTAATTCGCAAGGGTGATTGGCAACAAGTATTGGTTTTTACCCGTACCAAACATGGCGCGAATAAATTGACCGAGCAATTGATTCAGGATGGAATTTCAGCAGCTGCTATTCATGGCAATAAAAGTCAGGGAGCAAGAACCAAAGCCCTGGCTGATTTTAAATCAGGAAGTATTCGTGCATTGGTTGCAACGGATGTGGCTGCCAGAGGAATTGATATTGATAAATTGCCGCATGTCGTAAATTTTGAATTACCCAATGTACCGGAAGATTATGTGCATCGTATTGGCCGCACGGGCAGGGCAGAAGCAGAAGGCGAAGCTGTATCCTTGGTCTGCGTTGATGAACAGGAATTTTTGCGTGATATTGAAAAATTAATTAAAAATCCAATTCCGAAAACCGTGATTCCCGGTTTTGAACCCGACCCAAATGCCAAAGCAGAGCCGATTAAGTTGGGTCACAGAACAACACTGGGTGGCCGTCCTGGAAAACCTGCTCCCAAACTGGGTGCAAAACCAAAAAATGGCAGCAAACCGAAAACTGCAAGCGGCGCTGGTAAATCACAAGGCTCAGGTAAATCACAAAATACCGGCAAGCCACAAACATCAAAAACCAACAGCCAGCGCAATACAAAAACATCCGAACAAAAACCACCAAAATCTTTTTCTGCCAAACCC